>NZ_JBDJKU010000018.1:0-68939 GCF_039673015.1 Stenotrophomonas sp. TWI1409 | reverse complement strand
TGTGGGGCTTTTTTTGGTCTAATATCCACACTTTAGCCCCCCTGCGGGGGTCCCCCCCCCGGCCCGGCACTACCGGGCAAGGCTCAGCGCGCGCGCTGCCGCCACTGCTCGCGCGACTGGCCCCAGATCTGCATCGGCTTGTCGTTGTACGGCGCTGGCAACTCCCCCATGCGCAGCAGGGTGCTGCCGAGCTTGCGCGCGACCGCCCGCGAGTTGTCGTTGTTCTCGGCAATGGTGTGGATCACTTCGTCCCAACCCAGCGTGTCGAACGCCCAGTCGATCGCGGCGACCGCCGCTTCCGGCGCATAGCCCCGGCCCCAGCTGGCATGACGGATGCCCCAGCCGACCTCGGTACCGGGCCAGTCCTGCGGTTGCCAGGGCCCCATCCGCCCGATCCAGTCACCGCTGGATTTCTCGATCACGCTGAACATCGAGAAGCCAAACAGCTGCCAAGCGCCAGCCAGGCTGCAGAAGCCACGCCAGGCCACCGAAGGCGGCTGCACGCCACCGAGGGTGCGCATCGTTTCCTCGTCGGCGCAGAACGCCAGATACGGCTCGTAGTCCTCGCGCAGCAGCGGCCGCAGGATCAGCCGTTCGGTTTCGATGCGCAGGTCGAAGATGCTCATGCCGGCTCCATGTCGAAGGAAGCGTCCATGATGGTGGATTCACGCCCCGCGCGGATGAATTTCGCCGGCTGCAACGAAACGGGCCGGCATAAGCCGGCCCGTCAGGTACTGCATGCTGCGTCTGGATTACTGGCGCGTGCTGGCCGCCGTGGCACCGGCAGCAGCGGTCTGCGTGACCAGCTGGCCATCGACCACCGGCAGGCGATCGCTGGCCGGCTTGTTGTCCATGCGCACCGTCTTCTCGGCGCCGTCATAGCGGTAGGTCACGTTGTACCCCTTCACCACGTCGTTGGTACCCATGGCAATGCGGTTGCCCGGCTTGCTGGCCATGCGCATGGTGCCGGTGGTGCCGTCCTCGTTGCGGTAGGTCACGTTGTAGCCGGTGACGCGGCTCGACTCGGAGGTCGCGGTCTCGGTGTGGCACTGGCGCTCGGTGCGGTTGACCACGCGGCCACCCACATGGCGCTTGTCGATCTGGTTGCCGATGAAGCCACCGGCCACCGCGCCGGCCGCAGTGGCGGCCTTCTTGCCATTGCCGCCGCCGACCTGGTTGCCCAGCAGGCCACCCACCACAGCACCGACCACGGTACCGCCGACGTTGCCGTCACGTTCCGGCAGTCGCTCCTGCACCGTCACGTCCTGGCAGACTTCATGCGGGGTCTGGGTGGTGGAGGTCTCGCGCACCGCATCGGTGCCGATCACGGTGGCGTAGGCCTTCTGCTTCTCGGTGATCGGGTCGACCTTCAGCACATCGGCATATTCCAGCCCACGCGGTGCGGTCGGGTCGAGAGTGTCACCACGCGCGCCATCGTCGGTGGCGTTGCCATCGACCAGGCGCGATTCACCATTGGGGGTTCCGGCGCTGATGGAATCGGGCGATCTGTCGCCACTCTTCATGAAGGCGGCAGTGGCGATGCCACCGACCAGCAGCGCGCCCGCTGCGACCAGGACAGTTGTAGTTGTGCTTTTCATGACCTGCTCCTTGCGGACCATCCGCAACGTTCTCGAACCAGATTGCAGCATGCGCTGCCTGAACGGAATCTCCACATTTCCTGCTCATTCCCGTAACCCATTCAGCATCGGGAAATGCTGGGCCCGTGGTAGCGTTTGCATATTCCCCAGGAGGACCCCCGCCATGGCCAACCCGATGCTGCTGCCGGTACTGCAATGGGCGCGCCGGCTGCGCTACCCCACCCTGTTCAAGCTCACCGCGGGCCTGTTCGCGCTGACCCTGTTCATCCCGGACCCGATTCCGTTCGTCGATGAGCTGGTGCTCGGCTTCGGCACCCTGCTGCTGGCCAACTGGAAGCGCCGCAACACCACCACGCCTCCGCCGCTGGAGCAGCATTGAGCCTGCTGGTCGACAGCCACTGCCATCTGGACGCCAGCGAGTTCGACCGCGACCGCGCCGCAGTGGTCGAGCGTGCGCAGGCCGCTGGCGTGCACCAGCAGGTGGTGCCGGCGGTGACCGCAGCCAGCTGGCCGAAGCTGCGCGAGGTCTGCCAGCAGGCGCCGGGGCTGTACCCAGCCTACGGCCTGCATCCGATGTTCCTGGCCGAGCACCAGCCTGGACACCTGCCGCTGCTGCGCGAGTGGATCGAACGCGAACGCCCCTGCGCGATCGGCGAATGTGGTCTGGACTTTTTCGTTGAAGGCCTGGATGCCGAGGCGCAACAGGCATATTTCATCGGTCAGCTGGAACTGGCCCGTGAGTTCGAGCTGCCGGTGATCGTGCATGCACGGCGCGCGGTGGATGCAGTGATCGCCGCGATCCGTCGCGTCGGCGGCCTGCGCGGCGTGGTGCACAGCTTTTCCGGCAGTCCAGAACAGGCAGCGCAACTGCACAGGCAGGGCTTCCTGCTCGGGCTCGGCGGCCCGTTGACCTACGAACGCGCGCAACGCCTGCAGCGGCTGGTGCGCGAGATGCCGCTGGAACAGCTGCTGCTGGAGACCGACGCTCCGGACCAGCCTGACGCCGGCATCCGCGGCCAGCGCAACGAACCGGCACGGCTGGCGATCATCGCCCGCCACGTGGCGGCGCTACGCGGGATGGAGCTGGACGCGGTGGCCCAGGCCACGACGGAGAACGCGCGGCGGCTGTTCGCGCTGCCCGCTATGCAACGGTAGGTGCCGGCCGCTGGCCGGCATCTGCGCTGATTCAATCATTCCGGGTTGCCGGCCAGCGGCCGGCGCTACCGATCACGCGTCAGCGTGATCCTCGACCACTTCGGCCTTCACCTTCTTCGGCTCCAGCAGCATTTCAAGCGCCTTGCCGACCGCCGCGAACGCGAACGCACCGGTGATGTGGGTCGCCGCACCCAGGCCCGCGCCGCAGTCCAGCTTCAATGCCGCATCAGCGCCCAGGTTCGGGCGGATGCCACAGACGCTGCCATCGGCCTGCGGGTACTTCACATTCTCCAGCGAATACACCGCCGGCACGCCGAAGTAGCGCTTGGCATTCTTCGGAAAGTTGAACTCGCTGCGCAGCTTCTTGCGGATCAACGCCAGCATGGCGTCGTGCTCGGTGCGCGAGACATCGCGGATGCGCACCAGGGTGGGATCGGTGCGGCCACCGGCGGCACCCACGGTCAGCAGCGGCAGCTTGCGGCGGCGGCACCAGGCAATCGTCTCGACCTTGACCCGGAAGCTGTCGCAGGCATCGATCACCAGATCAAAGCCACGGTCCAGCAGTTCGGCCATGTTCGACACCGTCAGGAACGCCTGTACGGCATCGACAGCGATGTCCGGGTTGATCGCGCGGCAGCGTTCGGCCATCGCCTCGGCTTTGTTGCGGCCGTAGTTGCCTTCCATCGCCGGCAGCTGCCGGTTGGTGTTGGACACGCAGATGTCATCGGCATCGATCAGGGTCAGGTGGCCGACCGCTGAACGCGCCAACGCTTCCACCACCCACGAGCCGACGCCGCCCATGCCGACCACCGCCACGCGGCTGCCCTGCAGGCGCTCGAGTGCGCCCACGCCATACAGCCGTTCGATGCCGGCGAAGCGTTGTTTGACCTGTTCGTTCATCCCGCTATTTTAACGTGCAGGCGTCGGCACCCGCAGTACGTCGGCATCGAACCTACCGTTGCACGCCCGGAGAGCCCGCCATGAACGCCAGCCCGCCCCGCCGCCCGTCCACCGCCTACCGCTATCTGTTCGTGCTCGGCCTGGGCCTGTTGATCGGCCTGATCGCCACGGTGATGGTCGGCCGCGCCCTGCAGGCCCGCCGCGATCCGTTCCCGGACAGCCTGATGCAGGTGATGCAACGGCAATCGCAGCTGCTGCAGCAGGCCCAGCAGCAGAACCGCTGCAGCCTGGCCGACAGCGTGCCGCGGTTGCAGGCCATGCGCCTGCTGTCCAACGACCTGGACCTGGCCTTTCCCGGGCTGAAGGACAGCGCGCAGTTCCAGCAGCATGCCAGCCAGCTGCGCGGCAACCTCAACGCCGCTCTGGCTGCGCCGCCCAGCGACTGCGCGGCCCTGGCCCGGGTGGTGGAAACGGTGCAGGCCGACTGCCGCGCCTGCCACCAGGACTTCCGCTGAGCCGCATTCATCCTGCAGCCGGACAAGGCCTGCGCGGTTGGCGCCTTGTTCACGTTCAAAAGGGGACGATTCGTCCACCCTGCTGCATGACGCAGTACCACCCCAGACACCCGCCTTCACGGCCAGGAGACGCCCCATGAAGATCCAGCTCATCGCCGCCAGCGCCATCGCTACCCTTGCTCTGGCTGGCTGTGCCACCTCGCCCGGCTACGGCGGTGGTGGTTACAACAACGGCTACAACAATGGCGGCTACGGCAACAATGGTGGCTACAACCAGGGCCGCTGCGCCGACTGCGGCATCGTGACCCGCATCAACACCGTGCAGTCCGGCCGTACCGCGCCCAGCGCGACCGGCGCGATCCTGGGCGGCATCGTCGGCGCCGTGGCCGGCCACGAGATCTCCGACCACACCGGCGGCAGCCGTGGCAACAAGAACATCGCCGCCGCTGCGGGCGCGGTCGGTGGCGCACTGGCCGGCAACCAGATCCAGAAGAACGTGACCAGCGACACCTACGACATCAGCGTGCGCATGGACGATGGCCGCACCATCGTGGTCAACCAGCGCGACCTCGGCGGCATCCGCGAGAACACCTACGTGCGCGTGGTCAACGGCAAGGTCATCCTGCGCTGACCTGCATCGGGCCGATGGCAAAGAAAAGGCCCGCTTGCGCGGGCCTTTTCATTTGACGGTATGCAGCGCGATCAGGTCGGCTGAACGGCGTCGGCCTGCAGGCCCTTCTGGCCCTGCACGACGGTGAAGGTGACCTTCTGGCCTTCCTTCAGGCTCTTGAAGCCCTGGGTCTGGATGGCACGGAAGTGCACGAACACGTCTTCGCCGTTTTCACGGCTGATGAAGCCGAAGCCCTTTGCATCGTTGAACCACTTGACGGTACCGGTCTCGCGATCAGACATCTCACTAACTCCCTGGTGACTCTCTCTTGTTGTAGGAAACGCCTGGTGGGCGGCTGACAAGCAAGGGGGAAGCGAGGTGCATCGATGCAGCGGATCGGGAAGATCTTGCTTCATCAGGCCACGATCCACGGTGACCTTGCCAAGCTCAGCGACTGCAACTTAACCCGCCCAAAACGAAAAAGCAACTGGCAAAATCTTTCACTGTCAACCCCAAAACGACCACCATACGGGACAGCATGGGACTCTCATTCATCTTATATCTGCTAGCGGTCATTTTTGTCCTCGTCGGCATCGCCGGAATCATCCTTCCGGCCCTCCCCGGCATCCCGCTGGTGTTCATCGGACTGCTGCTGGCTGCGTGGGCCGACGGCTTCGCCCACGTCGGCTGGCCGACCCTGGTCGCGCTGGGCGTACTGACCCTGCTCTCGCTGCTGGTGGACGTGCTGGCCACAGTGGTGGGTGCGCAGCGGGTCGGTGCCAGCCGCAAGGCGCTGTGGGGCACGTTCGTCGGCAGCATCGTCGGGCTGTTCTTCATGCCGATCGGTCTCTTTGCCGGGCCCCTGATCGGCGCCCTCGCCGGCGAGTACTGGCACACCCGTGAACTGGGCCGCTCGACCAAGGTGGGTCTGGCCACCTGGCTTGGCATCCTGCTCGGCCTGGCGCTGAAACTGGCGGTGGTGATCGCGATGCTGGGCCTGTTCGCCTTCGCCTGGTTCCTGTAAGCCGCGCCGTCTTCACGCCGCGCGCACGCGGTGGCCGTGCATAAACCGTGGGGGCTGGCCGCGATGCGGTACAGCCGCCACACTGTGCGATCCCCGTATTCACCGAAGGGCCTGCTGGAATGACCCTCCCCCCGCTGCTTCCCCGCCTTGCGCCGCTGGCGCTGGCCCTGGCCAGTGCCCCATTGGCCGCGCAGGAATTCGTGCCCAACACCGATACCTCGCCCGCGGCGTGTGCCGCCATCACCACTGACGCGGCGCGCCTGGCCTGCTATGACCGCCTGTTCGCGCATACGCCGCAGGCCACGGCCGCCGCCGATGCCGCTGCCGAGGCGGCCGCGCAGGCCCGTCGCGAAGAACGCCAGACCGCACGCGTGAGCCAAGGCGAAGAGAAACTGCGCGAGCGGGTCAGCGACCTGTTCCGCCCCGCTGCGCCGGACAGCGCGCTGGCCAATGCCGGCCGCGGTTCGCTGCTGGACAGCCGCTGGGAACTGGCCGAGGACTCCAAGCTCGGCCCATTCCAGCTGCGTGCCTACAAGCCGGTGTACCTGCTGCCGGCGTTCTGGACCAGCGACCGCAACACCACGCCGCATTCGCCGAACCCGGCCAACACGGTCACCACGCCGCAGGTGCTGGACAGCGCCGAACTGAAGTTCCAGATCAGCTTCAAGACCAAGATCGCCGAGAACCTGTTCGGCGACAACGGCGACATCTGGGCCGGTTATACCCAGAGCTCGCGCTGGCAGGCCTACAACGGCGAGGATTCGCGCCCGTTCCGCGAAACCAATTACGAGCCGGAAGTGATGATGGTGTTCCGCAACGGCTACTCGATCGGTGGCTGGCGTGGACGCATGACCGGCATCGCGCTGAACCACCAGTCCAACGGCCGTGCCGACCCACTGTCGCGCAGCTGGAACCGGGTGATGCTCAACATCGGCCTGGACCGCGAGAACTGGGCGCTGGTGCTGCGGCCGTGGTACCGCATTCCCGAGACCCGCAGCGACGACAACAATCCGGACATCGAGGACTACATGGGCCGCGGTGATGCGACCCTGACCTGGAACCGCAACGGCCACGAAGTCTCACTGATGGCGCGCCACTCGCTGCGCACCGGCAGCCGTTCGCACGGCGCCCTGCAGCTGGATTACGGCTTCCCGATCAGCAACCTGCTGCGCGGCCATGTGCAGGTCTTCGACGGCTATGGCGAGAGCCTGATCGACTACAACCACAAGGCCACCTACGTGGGCGTGGGCGTGTCGCTGCTGGAGTGGTTCTGATGGACGTGACGATCTGGCACAACCCGGCCTGCAGCAACTCGCGTGGCGCATTGAAGCTGATCCGCGATGCCGGCTTCGATCCGGAGGTGATCGAGTACCTGGGCAATCCACCCGATGTGACCACACTGCGCCAGGTGCTGGCCGAATCCAGATTGAGCGCACGTGATCTGGTGCGCAGCAAGGAAGCACAGTTCACCGAACTGGGCCTGGAAGATGCGGACGAGGCCACGCTGCTGGCCGCGATGGCCGCACACCCGCGCCTGATCAACCGCCCCGTGGTGCGCACGCCCAAGGGCACCCGGCTGTGCCGTCCACCGGAAACGGTGCTGGAGATCCTGTAACGGAAAAGGGGACGGAGGGGATTAAGTCGCTTGTGCACAAACGACTTGATCCCCTCCGTCCCCTTTTCTGGTTACCGCCAGTCGGTGATGCCCTCGCGGCGGTATACCTCGGCGAACGCCGGGCGCGCCTTCATCGACGTGGCATGTGCCTTCAGCACCGGCCAGGTGTCGCTGGGCTTCGGCATGTTGCGCGACCAGCGCATCAGCATCACCAGCATGTAGTCGACCACGCAGGGCGTGGTGCCCAGCAGGTAGGGGCCATGCGCCTGCAGGTGCGTGGCGACCTGCTGCCAGGCCGCCTCAAGGCGCTGACGGGCCATCTCGCGGCTCGCTTCGATATTTGCCTCGCCCGCCATTTCATGCGGATAGAACCAGGCACGATAGGCCGGCTGCAGCGTATTGGCACACCAGAACATCCAGCGGTAGGCATCGGCGCGCTGCGGCGTGCCCAGTGCGGGCAGCAGGTTGGCCTCCGGATGGCGGTCAGCCAGATACAGTGCGATCGCCGCCGCTTCGGTCAGTACCAAGCCATCTATCAGCAGTGTCGGCACCACACCGGCCGGATTCAGCGCCAGGTACTCCGCCGACTTGTGCTCGCGCGCGTCGAAATCCAGCAGCACCAGTTCGTGCTCGATGCCCAGCTCGATCAGCAGCCAGTGAACCACCAGCGCGGCGGTACTGGTTGAACCATACAGCGTGGTGCTCATGCGGAAGATCCTGTGCAGGTGGATCAGCCGATTATGCGCCCACGCGCGCAATCGTTGCTCAGCCGCAGCGGCTCATGCAGGTATCGCGGCTTTCGCTACAGGACATGATCGGCGTGCGTATCGCGCAGTCGTGCGTCTTCAGTTCACAGGAACGGCGCAGCTCGGGGTTGGCAATGTCCTTGCAGCGCTTGTCCGGCGCCGGCACCATCTGTTGTTCGCAGCTGAAGTCGTTGCTGCCGATACTGCCCCGCGCCATGCAGCTGCGATAGTCGGCCTGACACTGCATGCGGCACTGCGAGGAGGCGGAGAAGTCCGCACCTTCATAGGACGAGGTTGTACTGCAGCCGGCCAGGGCCAGCAGGATCGCAACGGCGATGAATCGATGCAGGCCCATGAACACGTCCTGTGTGAGGTCGCGCCGAGCCTAGCAGAGCAGAGCAGATGCTGCAGGTTCGTTAACCCTCACCACACAACAACGGCGCCACACGGGCGCCGTTGCTTGAACCGGAAGCGCGGCAGGATTACTCCACCACCACCGGAATCTTGCCGATGCGGGCCTGCCATTCGCGCGGGCCGGTCTTGTGCACCGACTCACCGCTGGAATCCACCGCCACCGTCACCGGCATGTCCTGCACGGTGAACTCGTAGATCGCCTCCATGCCGAGGTCGGCGAATCCGACCACCTTGGCGGCCTTGATCGCCTTGGACACCAGGTAGGCCGAACCGCCAACAGCCATCAGGTAGGCCGACTTGTTGTCACGGATCGCCTCGATCGCCGCCGGGCCGCGCTCGGCCTTGCCGACCATGCCCAGCAGGCCGGTCTGTTCAAGCACCTGACGGGTGAACTTGTCCATGCGGGTCGCCGTGGTCGGACCAGCCGGGCCCACCACTTCGTCGCGCACCGGATCGACCGGGCCGACGTAGTAGATGAAGCGGCCCTTCAGATCGACCGGCAGTTCCTCGCCCTTGTTGAGCATGTCGACCATGCGCTTGTGCGCGGCGTCGCGGCCGGTCAGCAGCTTGCCGTTCAGCAGCAGGGTCTGGCCCGGTTTCCAGCTGGCCACGTCCTCCGGGGTGATCGTGTCCAGGTCCACGCGGGTGCCCTTGGACGAATCGTAGGTCAGCTTCGGCCAGTCCTCCAGCGACGGCGGGTCCAGCATCACCGGGCCGCTGCCATCCAGGGTGAAGTGCGCATGGCGGGTGGCCGCGCAGTTCGGGATCATCGCCACCGGCAGGTTGGCCGCATGAGTCGGGTAATCGTTGATCTTGATGTCGAGCACGGTGGTCAGGCCACCCAGGCCCTGCGCACCGATGCCCAGCGCGTTGACCTTCTCGTACAGCTCCAGGCGCAGCTCTTCAATGCGGTTGGACGCACCACGGGCCTGCAGCTCGGTGATGTCGATCGGCTCCATCAGCGCTTCCTTGGCCAGCAGCATCGCCTTCTCGGCGGTGCCGCCGATGCCGATGCCGAGCATGCCCGGCGGGCACCAGCCGGCGCCCATGGTCGGCACGGTCTTCAGCACCCAGTCGACGATGGAGTCGGACGGGTTGAGCATGGCGAACTTGGTCTTGGCTTCCGAACCACCGCCCTTGGCGGCGACGATCACGTCGACAGTGTTGCCCGGCACCACCTTGACGTTGACCACGCCCGGGGTGTTGTCCTTGGTGTTGATGCGCTTGCCGGCCGGATCAGCCAGCACCGAGGCGCGCAGCTTGTTGTCCGGGTGCATGTAGGCACGGCGCACGCCTTCATTGGCCATGTCTTCCACGCCCATGGTGGCGTCGTCCCAACGCACGTCCATGCCGATTTCCAGGAACACGGTGACGATGCCGGTGTCCTGGCAGATCGGACGGTGGCCTTCGGCGCACATGCGCGAATTGATCAGGATCTGCGCCATCGCTTCCTTCGCGGCCGGCGACTCCTCGCGCTCGTAGGCGGCGGCAAGGTTCTTGATGTAGTCGACCGGGTGGTAGTACGAGATGTACTGCAGCGCGTCGGCGATGGACTGGATGAGGTCTTCCTGCTTGATCGATGTCACGACTTGCTCGCTTGCTGGAGGCTGGCGGGGGTAATCCGCCCATTTTACCCCCTCCCCCGGCCGCGGGGTGGTAGTGCCGGCCGCTGGCCTGCACTATCCACGCACACCCTCTGTCACGCCACGCGCCACTGCGGCGTCCTTGCCCACATGAACGCTGAAACCGCTTTCCAGAACCACCGTCCGCGTCTGATGGCGCTGGCCTACCGCCTGCTCGGCAGTCGCACCGACGCCGAAGACGTGGTCCAGGATGCCTGGTTGCGCTGGTCCGGCGCCGACCCGGCGGCCGTCCGCGACCCCGAAGCCTGGCTGGTCACCACCACCACCCGGCTCGGCCTGGACCGGCTGCGCGCAGCCAAGCGCGAGCGCGTGCATTACGTCGGCCCGTGGCTGGCTGAACCGCTGGCAGTCACCCTGGAGCCGGACCCGGCGCCCGGCCCGGCCCAGCTGCATGCGCTGGCCGACGACATCTCGGTCGCCTTCCTGACCCTGCTCGAACAGCTCGGCCCCGAGGAGCGCGCCGCCTTTCTGTTGAAGGAGGCCTTTGACCACGATTACCGCGAGATTGCCGAGCTGATCGGCCACAGCGAGGCCAACTGCCGGCAGCTGGTGCACCGTGCCCGGCAGCGCCTGCAGTCTGGGCGGCCACGCTTCAATGCCGATGCCAGCCAGCACCGGCAGCTGCTGGCACGCTTCATGGACGCTTCCCAGCGCGGCGACAGCGAAGCGATCCAGACCCTGCTGCACGCCAACGCGTTGCTGGTCTCCGACGGTGGCGGCGTGGTTACCGCGGCGATCCGCCCGCTGCTGGGCGCCGAACGCATCGGACGCCTGTTCTGGGCCATCGCCCGCCGTGGCGCGGCGCATTCGGCGCAGCTGGGCTACGTCAACGGCGAGCCGGCGATCCTGCGCTTCATCGGTGATCGCCTGCACTCGGTCACCACCATCGAGGTGGTCGCTGGCCGCATCGCCAACGTGTACAGCGTGCTGAATCCGGAAAAGCTGCCGGACGTTGTCACGAACAGGGACGGCACGGCGTCCTTGTAATGAAAGGCGGCCATCGTGGCCGCCGTGGAGCCGAAAATGTCCGACCACGCCTCTCCCCGCGTCCCTTACACCCGCCTGGCCGCCGAAGCCTTCAAGGGCCTGCTGGCCACCAGCCAGGCGGTGCATGACAGCTCGATTGATCCGACCCTGATGGAACTGGTGTTCCTGCGCGTGTCGCAGCTCAACGGCTGCGGCTATTGCATGGACATGCATGCCACCACGCTGCGCAAGGGCGGCATCGAGCCGCGCAAGCTCGATACCCTGCCGGCCTGGCACGAAAGCCGTTTCTTCGATGCACGCGAGCGTGCGGCGCTGGGCTGGGCCGAAGCGCTGACCCGGCTGACCGACGCCGCGCCGTCGCAGGCGGCGTTCGATGCACTGGCACCGCACTTCGATGAGAAGGGCATCAGCGACCTGAGCATGGGCATCGCGGTGATCAATGCCTGGAACCGGCTGGGCGCCGGGCTGCTGCCGCCGCTGCCGTAAAGGGAGGCAAGCCGGGCCAGGCAGGTTCTGCAGCTGTTGGTAGGTGTCGACCTTGGTCGACACGGTAGATCCACGCCATGCGTGGATGTGGTGGGTCGGATCCCTTCGCATTACGAAGGGCTCTGACCCGATCCGGGCAGATGAGGTCAGAGCCCTTTGCTCCGCAAGGGGATCTGACCCCGGTGTCGGCCACACGGCTGCACTGACCCCATCTGCACGCGTCAGGCGCGCACAATACGCACATGCCTGCTACCCCCACCGCTGGCGCTGCCGCCGCGAAGAAACCCAGCCTGCGCCAGCGCTTCAGGGCGATGCGCAACCTGCCACCGTTCCTGCGCATGGTCTGGAAGACCAGCCCCGCGCTCACCCTGGCCAGCCTTGGCCTGCGCCTGATCCGTGCGCTGCTGCCGGTGGCGATGCTCTACGTCGGCAAGCTGATCATCGACAGCGCCCTGCACCTGAGCCAGCACGACGCTGGCTTCCCGCCGCTGGGCGAAGCACTGTCCAGCGGCATACTGAATCCGCTGCTGGGCCTGCTGGCGCTGGAATTCGGCCTGGCCATCGCCTCGGATCTGCTCGGCCGGCTGGTCAGCTACGCCGATGCTCTGCTCTCGGAACTGTTCGCCAACGTCACCAGCATCCGGCTGATGGAGCACGCTGCGACGCTGGATCTGGAGGATTTCGAAGACCCGGACCTGCAGGACAAGCTGGACCGTGCGCGACGCCAGACCATGGGCCGGATGAACCTGATGAGCCAGTTGTTCGGCCAGGTGCAGGACGCGATCACCGTGGCCAGCCTCGCCGTCGGCCTGCTGGTCTACGCGCCGTGGTTGATCCTGCTGCTGGCGCTGGCCCTGGTGCCGGCCTTCATCGGCGAATCGCACTTCAACGCGGCCGGCTACAGCCTCAACTTCCAGTGGACGCCCGAGCGCCGCCAGCTCGACTACCTGCGCCAGCTCGGTGCCAGCGTGGAAACGGCCAAGGAAGTGAAGATCTACAACCTGCATCGCTTCCTGGTGGAGCGCTACCGGCGCCTGTCGGTGGCGCTGTTCCAGGCCAACCGCGCCCTGGCCCGGCGCCGCGCGTTCTGGGGCACGCTGCTGGCCGCACTGGGCACGCTGGGCTACTACACCGCCTACGCCTACATCGCCTGGCGCACGGTGCGCGGCGACTTTTCGATCGGCGACCTGACCTTCCTCGCCGGCAGCTTCCTGCGCCTGCGCCAGCTGCTGGAGGGCCTGTTGATCGGGTTCTCGCAGGTGGCCAGCCAGGCGCTGTACCTGGATGACCTGTTCTCGTTCTTCCAGATCCAGCCGGAAATCCACTCGCGTGAAGGTGCGGTGCGCGTGCCGCAGCCGATCCGCCAGGGCTTCGTGTTCGAGAACGTCGGCTTCCGCTACCCGGATGCCGAGCAATGGGCGGTGCGCCACCTTGATTTCCAGCTGCAGGCTGGCGAAGTACTGGCGCTGGTCGGTGAGAACGGCGCCGGCAAGACCACCCTGGTGAAGCTGCTGGCACGGCTGTACGAACCGGACGAGGGCCGCATCCTGCTCGATGGCCGCGACCTGCGCGACTACGACCTGGACGACCTGCGCGCCAACCTCGGGGTGATCTTCCAGGACTTCGTGCGCTACAACCTCAGCGCCGGCGAGAACATCGGCGTCGGCCAGGTCGAGGCGATGGACGACCAGGCGCGCATCGCCGACGCCGCACGGCGTGGCATGGCCGAGGAAGTGATCGACGACCTGCCCGGCGGCTACGACCAGCTGATCGGCCGCCGCTTCAAGCAGGGCGTGGACCTGTCCGGCGGCCAATGGCAGAAGATCGCCATCGCCCGCGCATGGATGCGCAATGCGCAGGTGATGATCCTGGATGAGCCAACGGCGGCGCTGGATGCGCGAAGTGAGTTCGAGGTGTTCCAGCGGTTCAGGGAACTGGCGGATAATCGCACCGCAGTGCTGATTTCCCACCGTTTCTCTTCGGTACGCATGGCCGATCGCATCCTGGTGCTGGCCGATGGCCGGATCGAGGCCAGCGGCACCCATGAAGAGCTGATGGCCCAGGGCGGCCGCTACGCCGAGCTGTTCGAGCTGCAGGCGGCCGGCTACCGCTGAGAACGCCTCTCGTTCCGCCTAATGAGAACCTGTCTCATTTGAGATAGAATCACCCCGACGACTTCCGATAGATACGCCCATGTCCTCCGCTTTTGGCGCCGAAACGGTGCTTGAGGTCCGTCATTGGACCGATGCCTACTTCAGCTTCACCCTCACCCGCGACAGCGGTTTCCGCTTCGAGAACGGCCAGTTCGTGATGATCGGCCTGGAAACCGAGGCGCGGCCGCTGCTGCGCGCGTATTCCATCGCCAGCGCCAACTGGGAAGAGCATCTGGAGTTCTTCAGCATCAAGGTGCAGGACGGCCCGCTGACCTCGCGCCTGCAGCACATCAAGCCGGGTGACAAGGTGCTGGTCGGCAAGAAGCCCACCGGCACCCTGCTGATCAGCGATCTGCACCCCGGCAAGAACCTGTACCTGCTGGGCACCGGCACCGGCATGGCGCCGTGGCTGTCGGTCATCAAGGACCCGGAAACCTACGAGCGCTTCGAGAAGGTGATCCTCTGCCACGGCGTGCGCTACGAAAAGGACCTCGCCTACCGCGACTACTTCGAGAAGGAACTGCGTGAGCATGAGTTCCTGGGCGAGATGATCGGCGACAAGCTGCTGTACTACCCGGCCGTCACCCGCGAGCCGTTCGCCAACCAGGGCCGCCTGACCCAGCTGATGGAAAGCGGCGAGATGCAGCGCACCCTCGGCCTGCCGGAGCTGAGCCCGGAGAATGACCGCGCGATGATCTGCGGCAGCCCGCAGATGCTGGCCGACCTGCGCAGCGTGCTCGATGCCCGTGGCTTCCAGGTCTCGCCGCGTATCGGCCAGCCGGGCCACTACGTGTTCGAGCGCGCGTTCGTCGAGAAATAAACAAAAAGGGGACGGAGGGGATTAAGTCGTTTGTGCACAAACGACTTAATCCCCTCCGTCCCCTTTTCGGGTTCATCTCACAGCAGCGCTTCGATCTCGCCGCGCAGCTGCTCCGGCTTGGTGGTGGGCGCATGCCGCGACACCACCTGCCCCTGGCGGTCGACCAGGAACTTGCTGAAATTCCACTTGATGCGGGCGCTACCCAGCAGGCCGCGCTTCTCGCGTGACAGCCATGCCCACAACGGATCAGCCCCCTCGCCATTGACCTCGATCTTCTCCGACAGCGGGAAGCTGACCGGGTAGTCCAGCGAACAGAACTGGCGGATCTGCGCGGCGTCGCCGGGCTCCTGTGCACCGAACTGGTTGCATGGGAACCCGATCACCACCAGGCCACGCTCGCGATACTCCTGCCAGAGCTGTTCCAGCCCGGTGTACTGCGGGGTGAAGCCACAGCGGCTGGCGACATTGACCAGCAGCAACGGGTGCCCCTGGTACCGGGCCAGGGCCTGCGGCTGGCCGTCGAGGTCGCGGAAGCTGAAATCGTAGGCAGTGGTCATGGCAGCGGGCCGTGGGCGGTGAATGCATGGTACCCGCGCCCAGCCCCGGCAACATGCCTTTTGACACAAGTGCGGGCGCCGCCGGCCGGGTTACCCTCGGGCCCTTGTTTGCCTTACCGGAGTTCCTACCTTGACCACTCGCCTTGCCCTTGCCGTGGCCATGTCCCTCGGCCTTGCCCTGCCCGCCTTCTCGGCCGGCGCCGCCACCCCGGCTGCCAGCACCAATGCCCAGCAGGCCAACCCGTTCTTCGCCGAAAGCCCGCTGCCGCTGCATTTCCCGCAGTTCGACAAGATCAAGGACAGCGACTTCGCCCCGGCCTTCGACGCCGGCATGGCGCAGCAGCTGAAGGAAGTGGAGGCGATCGCCAACAACAAGGCCAAGCCGACCTTCGACAACACCATCATCGCCCTGGAAAAGAGCGGTGACATCCTCGACCGTGCGACCACCGTGTTCTTCAGCCTGGTAGGCGCCGATACCAACGACACCCGCAAGAAGCTGCAGGCCGACTACTCGGCGAAGTTCGCCGCGCACAGCGATGCGATCGCGCTGAACGGCAAGCTGTTCGCCCGCATCCAGGCGCTGTACGACACCCGCAGCCAGCTGGGCCTGGACGCCGAAGGCGTGCGCCTGGTCGAGAAGTACTACGACAACTACGTGCGCGCCGGCGCCAAGCTGTCCGAGGCTGACAAGGCCACGCTGAAGGAGATGAACGCCGAGCTGGCCAACCTGGGCACCAAGTTCAGCCAGAACGTGCAGTCGGAAGTGAACGCTTCGGCGATCACCGTCGACGACGTCAAGGAGCTGGACGGCCTGTCCAAGGAGCAGATCGCTGCCGCCGCCGAAGCCGCCAAGGCCCGTGGCCTGGAAGGCAAGTACGTGATCACCCTGCTCAACACCACCGGCCAGCCGCCGCTGACCAACCTGGCCAACCGCGCCCTGCGCCAGAAGATCTACGAAGCCTCGACCACCCGCGGCAGCCGCGGCGGTGAGTTCGACAACACCGCGCTGGTCTCGCGCATCATGCAGCTGCGTGCCGACAAGGCCAAGCTGATGGGCTTCCCGAACTTCGCCGCCTACAACCTGACCAACCAGACCGCCAAGACCCCGGAAGCGGTCAACGCAATGCTCGGCAAGCTGGCTCCGGCCGCCGTGGCCAACGCCAAGCGCGAAGCCGCCGATCTGCAGGCGATGATCGACAAGGAACAGAAGGCCGCGCGCAAGCCGACCTTCCAGCTGGAACCGTGGGACTGGGCCTTCTACAGCGAGAAGGTGCGCCAGGCCAAGTACAACTTCGACGAGTCGCAGCTGAAGCCGTACTTCGAGATGAAGAACGTGCTGGAGAACGGCGTGTTCTACGCCGCCGGCCAGGAATTCGGCCTGACCTTCAAGCAGCGCACCGACCTGCCGGTCTACCACGATGACGTCACCGTCTACGACGTGTTCGACGCTGACGGCAGCCAGCTGGCGATCTTCATCTTCGACCCGTATGCACGCGCCTCCAAGCGCGGCGGTGCGTGGATGAACTCCTACGTCTCGCAGTCCAAGCTGACCGGCTTCAAGCCGGTGGTCGCCAACCACCTGAACATCCCGAAGCCGCCGGCCGGCCAGCCGACCCTGCTGACCTGGGACGAGGTGAACACCACCTTCCACGAGTTCGGCCACGCCCTGCACGGCATGTTCTCCAACGTGAAGTACCCGTACTTCTCGGGCACCTCGGTGCCGCGTGACTTCGTCGAGTTCCCCTCGCAGGTCAACGAAATGTGGTCGGACAACCCGGTCATCCTGAAGAACTACGCCAAGCACTACCAGAATGGTTCGGCGATGCCGCAGGCACTGCTGGACAAGGTGCTGGCAGCGGCCAAGTTCAACCAGGGCTTCGCCACCACCGAGTACCTGGGCGCGGCCATGCTTGATCAGCGCTGGCACCAGATCGGCGCCGACCAGGTGCCGGCCGCCAAGGACGTGATGGCCTTCGAGCGCGCCGCGCTGGAGAAGGACGGCATCTACTACGCGCCGGTTCCGCCGCGCTACAAGACCCCGTACTTCAGCCACATCATGGGCGGCTACTCGGCCGGCTACTACGCCTACATCTGGTCGGAAGTGCTCGACGCCAACACCCAGAAGTGGTTCAAGGACAACGGCGGCCTGAGCCGCAAGAACGGCGACCACTTCCGCGCCACCCTGCTGTCCAAGGGCGGCAGCGTGGATGCCATGCAGCTGTTCCGCGATTTCGCCGGCCACGAGCCGCAGATCGAACCGCTGCTGGAAAAGCGTGGCCTGACCGGCGCCGGCAACTGATCGCCCGCGCGGTAGCCTGAAACGAAAACCGCCCGGGAGACCGGGCGGTTTTTTGTTGGGGCATCCACGCATGGCGTGGATCTACTGAAGTGCGTCATGTGTGGATCGATGATGCCGGAGTTCGTGGCGCGGATGGATCGTGCCGACCAACGGTCGGCACCCACCAGTAGATCCACGCCATGCGTGGATGCTCTCCGGTCACCGCCGAAACAGTCGCTCCCACCACCGCCCTTTCGGCGTACCGGGCGTGGCAGCGGCAGTCGATGCGATATCCGGGTGCGCTGCCACGAACTCCGCCAGCTGTGCCGCCGCGGCCTCCGCATACAGCATCGCGCCATCCGGCGCGCAGTTCAGCAGATTGCTCAAGCTGGTCGATGCATTGAGATCCATCGGGTTCGGCTCGACCACCTCGCTGGCCTCCAGCAATCCGCATCCGCTGGCGATCGCGTCATCGACAACACGCCAGAAAACGACCAGGCGTCCATCGGAGAACAGCTCCTCCAGGCGCGCAGCCAGTGCGCTGTCCACTGCATGATCAGCGCGTAACTGCTTCAGCCGGGCATGCGTGATGAACACGCCACCACCATAGTTTTCACGTAGATGGTTGCCGGCGGCAGCATCCGCCCACTGCAACGGCACCAGTTGCCGCCAGTCCGCGAAATAGCGGGCGACCACCGGATCGTCGATGAAAAACGAAAGGGCGCTCCCGCGGAGATAGTGATACCGCCGAAAGTGGCCGGCCACGATCGCCAGGTACAAAGCGTGCCCCTTCTCGAAAGGCACTTCTGCGCTGATCGAGCGAGCCTCCTCGATGCGCTCCTGCAGCTGCTCCATGTAGAACGGCTCGATCTGGAACCGCTGCTGCAGCTCGGCGACCAGCGCGCCATCCTCAAGCGCACGGAAATAAATGTCACGGATCTCGGATTCCGCAATCGGATGATAGGTGATGTCCCAACCCATGCTGCGATGCCTTCAGTGAAGCGGTGATGCCGCTGGTCGACAAGTTTAGCGCCCACGTCACCCCAGCCAGGCACAGCGCCGACAACGCTCGCGCATGACGTCAAGCGATGTCGCGTCTTCCACGATCCGCACCATCGGTCGCGCAGGGCAGAAGTGCAGCCTCAACGTGGCGCCACGTACCCACCCGGCACGCCTTCCGGCGACAGCACCAGCTGCCACAGCTGCGCGTGCCGGCAACGGAAGGTGGCCATCGACCCGGCCAGGTAGAAGCGCCACATGCGCCGGAAGTGCTCGTCGTAGCGCGCATCCAGCCGCGGCCACGCCGCTTCCACGTTGCGCCGCCAGGCCTGCAGGGTCAGGTCGTAATCGGTGCCGAAGTTGTGCCAGTCCTCCAGCACGAAGCAGCCCTCGAACGCCTTGGTGATCTGCACCGCCGATGGCAGCATCGAGTTGGGAAAGATGTAGCGCGCGATCCACGGGTCGGTACGATGCCGCGAGATGTTGGTGCCGATGCTGTGCAGCAGCAGCAGGCCGCGCGGTGACAGGCAACGCCTGGCCACCTCGAAGAAGCTGGCGTAGTTCTTGTCGCCGACGTGCTCGAACATGCCGATCGAGAAGATCGCATCGAACGGCTCGTGCAGTTCGCGGTAGTCCTGCAGGCGGATCTCGATCGGCAGGCCGGCGCACAGTTCGCGGGCGAACTCGGCCTGCTCCTGCGAAATGGTCACGCCGACGCCACTGACACCGTAGCGCTCGGCGGCGAACTTCAGGGCTTCGCCCCAGCCACAGCCGATGTCCAGCACACGCTGCCCCGGGCGCAGGCCCAGCTTGCGGCAGACCAGGTCAAGCTTGGCTTCCTGCGCGGCGTCGAGATCGCCGGCATTGCGCCAGTAGCCACAGCTATAGACCAGGCGCTGGCCCAGCATGGCCTGGTAGAGATCATTGCCGAGGTCGTAGTGGCGGCGGCCCACCTCGTAGCTGCCCTGTCCCACCTGCAGGTTGAACAGGCGCGCCTTCAGTGCATCGGCCACTTCGCGCCAACCGTGCACCCGTTCGTCCAGGTGCGCCTGCATCAGGTGGACAAGGAAGTCGTCCAGGACGTTGGCATCCCACCAACCGTCCATGTAGCTCTCGCCGAGGCCAAGCGAGCCGTGCGCCATGACCCGCGCGAAGAAGCGCGGGTCATGAACCTGGATATCCTGTGGCTGGGTACCGCCGATGCGGACCCCGGCTTCCTGCAGCAGGCCGGCGACCCGCTCCTGCAACCCTGTATCCACGCCACCTCCTCGACTGCGGTCAACCGCGTGCGAACAGCTCCACGTAGTCCTTGGCCACGTGCGGCAACAGCACCGCCGCCGGTACATCGGCGGTCTGGGTGCCGTCCGAGTATGGACCCACCTGGTACGGCGGGAAAACAAAGCGCAGCGCGGTGATCTGCCCCTTGTCGTCGGTCAGCGGCTGGAACTGGCTGAAATTGTCGGCCTGCGGGCCGGTGCCGTCGGCAATCATTCGCGATGCGTTGCGCAGCGATTCCTGCAGCTGGGCCGGATCCATGTCCTCACCGCTGAGGCGGGTGGCCACGCGTTCACGCAGCTGGTCGGCGACGAAATCGCTGATCGCCTTCCAGCCCTTGGCATCGGCCACCAGCTTTTCGGCGCTGAGCATCTGCTGATGCTGCGGCAGCCACACGAATCGGGCCACCAGCGGTTCGCCATGGGCGCCACCGGTGTAGCGGCTGCCATCGGCACTGACCACCACCAGCTGCGGGGTTTCCAGCAGCTTCTCGAAGCTCAGCGACAGCTCGTACGGCATGGTCGGCTTGTCATTGCCCAGCCCGTCCAGCGCCTGTTGCAGGTCACTGCGCGCACTCGTCGCATAGCTCTGCAGGGCGCGGGCCAGGCCCGGGTAGCGGTCGATGCCGGCCGGGTAGCTGATACCCACCACTTCGCGCTCGTTGTTCTCGATCACGTCGCGCAGGTCCAGCGGCGCTTCCGTGGCCGGCGTTTCACCTGCGGCGGTGGCTTCGGCGGCGGGCGCCGCGTCGGTCGCCGGTGCCGGCTCGCTTTCACGCTGGCAACCGGCCAGCAACAGCACGCCCACCACGCCGGCCAGCACGCTGCCGTGCAATGGCCGGTTGTTTCCAATCTTCATCGGGATCCCCTGTTCATGTTTGCACATCATCGCCTGCCATGGCTGAAGCGTGGCCCGCTGGCATTCAGCCAACGAGCAGGTCGTGGTACTCCTCATGCCGCTGCAGGAAGGCCTCGGCGTAGGAACACGCCGGCACCACCTTGTACTTCTGCTCACGGGCAAAACGCAGCGCCACACGGGTCAGCTCACCGGCGATGCCTCGGCCGGCAATCGGCTCGGGCACCTCGGTATGCGTGATGACCATGCGCCTGCGTTTGATCTGGTAGTCCAGCACCGCCAGCTGTCCGCGCACACGGGCGGTGAAGCGATGGTTGGCCAGGTCGTGTTCGACCTCGTAGGCCAGACCGGGGGGCGTGACCGAAGCCATGGAACTGTCTCCTGCGGCGACTGCGTGGATGGTGCGCAGCCGGGCGCCATGATCGCGTGAAGCCTGAACAGGGGCAAGTCCGTTCCATTCACGTCAGTTTGCGACCCTCAAGCTGGAGCGCTGGCGGCCGCTATCGCCTGTGGAGGGGTACGGCCAGGCTGGCACGGCCCTTGCGACCGTTGATCATGCGCACCACCGCGGAGGCTCCGATGCACCCCAGCGATTCCCATTCAGATACCGACCGCGCCCTGCTGGAGGGCCTGCTGCAACTGGCGGTGGAGGGGCAGACCCAGGACCAGGATTTCCAGCGCATCGGCGAAGAAGTGTTCGCCCGCCTGCTGGATACCTACGGTCAGCAGCCCACGCTCTGAAACAGCGGGGGCGGATCGCTGCCGATCCGCCCCGCTCCCGTCATCAACCGCCGCCGAGGCGGAAGGTCGGGTTGGAGAGTTCGCGCAGGAAGTGAGTGAAGATGCTCGGCTGCATGGCCAGCATGAAGATCACGCCGAACGCCGCGCCTGCCAGGTGCGCGCTGTGGTTGATGCGGTCACCGCCGCGCTTGTCCATCCAGATGCTGTAGCCGACGTAGAACGCGGCGTAGACGATGGCCGGCGCCGGGATGAAGAACACCAGGATGATCGACCACGGCTTGATCAGGATGAAGGCGAACAGCACCGCCGACACCGCACCGGACGCACCCAGGCTGAGGTAGTTCGGGTTCTTCTGGTTCTTCAGGTAGCTGGGCAGGATCGAGACCAGCAGCGCACCGATGTAGAACGCCGGGTAGGTCAGGTAGCTGCCGGTCAGCTGCACCATCACGCTCTCGATGAATCCCCCGAAGAAGAACAGGGTGATCATGTTGAAGATCAGGTGCGACCAGTCGGCGTGGATGAAGCCATAGGTCACCAGCCGGTCGTACTGGCGGTGACGGTCGATGGCCGGCGGCCACAGGATCAGGCGGTCGGCCAGCTTGCGGTTGTTGAACGCCATCCACGAAAGGATGGCGGTGATGGCGATCAACAGCAGATTGACGGGGGTCATGTCAGGCTCAGGCGCTACGGTAGTTGTCGACCATACGATAGCGTTTCGCATACCAACCGAAGGCCAACGCCGCGACGAAGGCGAAACCGGCGAAGAAGAACATCAGGAACGCCGCCTCGCTCAGGCCCGTACTGGCGATCTTGTGGGTCACCGCATCGTTGCGCACCGCCGCGTTGGACAGCAGCACCCACAGGTTGCCGATGGTGGTGGTCAGGTTCCAGAAGCTCATCACCACGCCCTTCATCGCCTGCGGCGCCTGGCTGTAGGCGAACTCCAGGCCGGTGGCCGAGACCAGCACCTCACCGAAGGTCAGCAGCGCATACGGCAGCATCTGCCAGAAGATCGACATGGCGTTGCCCCCGTCCATCACCACCTGGATGCCGCCGACCACGATCCAGGCCAGACCGCTGAAGGCGATGCCGGCGGTCATGCGGCGCAGCGCGGTCGGCTCGAAGCCGAAGCGGCGCAGGGCCGGGTACAGCACCAGGTTGTTGAACGGAATCAGGATCATCACCAGCAGCGGGTTCAGTGCCTGCATCTGCGAGGCGGTGAACCAGCTCGGCATCTGCATCTGCTGGCCCTGCAGGACCCAGGTCGAGGCCTTCTGGTCGAACAGCGAGAAAAACGGCGTGGTCAGCGCGAAGATCACCAGCACCCGCAGCACCGAGCGCACGCCTTCGACGGCTTCGGCCGGATGCTGACCACGGGCGCGATCGAGCTGCAGCCAAGTGCCACCGCCGATACCGGCCAGGATCGATACCAGCGCCAGGCACAGGCAGATGACAATGCCCAACGAGCCAACCAAGCCGAACGAGGCCACTGCCAGCACCAGGCCGAGCACGGCGATCACCAGGCCCGGACGGCCCTGGCCGGCCACGCGCGTGGTCAGTGCGGTACGCACCACGTTGGCGAACGAATGCGGATCCTTCGGCGGCAGCGGCACCAGCACGTAGCGCTTGCGGCCCAGCCAGAACACGAAGGTGGCGATGAACATCAGGATGCCCGGGATGCCGAACGCCCACTGCGGGCCCCAGTTCTTCAGCACCAGCGGGATCAGCAGCGAGGCGAACAGCGAGCCGAAGTTGATGATCCAGTAGAAGGCGTCGAAGACGATCTTGGCCAGGTGCTTGTTGCTCTGGTCGAACTGGTCGCCCATGAACGAGGCCACCAGCGGCTTGATGCCACCGGCACCGAGCGCGATCAGGCCCAGGCCGAGGAAGAAGCCCTCGCGGCTGTTCTCGAACAGCGCCAGGCACAGGTGGCCGGCACAGTAGACCAGGCTGAACCAGAGAATGGTGTGGTACTTGCCGAAGAACCTGTCGGCCAGCCAGCCTCCGAGCAGCGGGAAGAAATACACGCCGATCATGAAGCTGTGCATGATGTCCTTGGCTTCACCGGCACGGCCTTCCGCAGTGATTTCCTGCAGCAGCAGCGAGGTGATCAGGAACTGCACCAGGATGTTGCGCATCCCGTAGAAACTGAACCGCTCGCAGGCCTCATTGCCGATGATGTACGGGATCTGGCGCGGCATCTTTCCCTGGCCGGCGATGGGGGCAACTGCGTCGTGGCTCATCCTGTAAGGCAATCCTGCAAAGCGAAAGGCGCAAGATTACCGGAAGCAGGGCTTGCGAAGCACGCTGCAGGGCTGCATGACAACGGTGCCAATCCATGGCAGGCAGCGACACTCCGTGCCGGAAGTCACGGCACCTGCACGACAAAAGCGTAAACTTATCGTTATGCGCCCCCTCGCCCCCGCCCGTCTCCTGCTCAGTTGCCTGGTGCTGCTGATGGCGTTGCAGGCACAGGCGCGGCCGCAGGCAACGGCCACCGCCGCCAGCGAGAGCGAGCCCCGGCAACTCACCGTGGCCGCGCTGGAACTGCCCAGCCGCGATGACGCGCAATGGAAGTTGCGCCGTGAGCAGGTCGCACAGTTGCTGACCGATCTGCAGCCGGACGTGATCTCGGTGCAGCAGGTGCTGCAGCAGCAGGGCCGCAATCCGGCCTGCTGGCTGGCCAGCCGGCTGCGCTACAGCTGCGACTTCGTTACCGCCGATCCGCCCAGCCAGCCGTTGCGGCATGGCAACGCGATGCTGACCCGGCTGCCGGTCAGCGAGGATGGCGTGACCCTGCTGCACCCACCCGGCACCTTCAGCGCCGCCGGCATGATGCGGCTGAAGCTGGGCGAGGCACTGGTCAACATCTATGTGGCACGGCTGCGCCCGGACCCGGACGAGGCCACCGCCCGCCAGCATCAGACCAGCGACCTGATGACCTGGATCGGCGCCACCGCCGAGGGCATGCCCAGCCTGATCGCCGGCGATTTCTCCGCCAACACGGTGGAACTGGTGCGCAGTACGCCCGGCTTCCAGCCGGCCCGGCGCAATCCCGGCGGCCGCGCCGAGGCGCCTGCGGCCAGTGGCGGTGGCAGCAGTGGCCATGGCCTGGATGTGCTGTTCCAGGTCAAGCACTTCGGCGGCATCCGCCAGCAGCCGATCCTGCTGCCAGCCGACGGCGACCTGCCCGGCCTGCGCCTGGGCGTGATGGCCACCCTGCGGCTGCAGGGCGCGGAATAGGTAGTGCCGGCCGCTGTCCGGCTCCTCGGGTACCACACGATGTGCCGGCGGCGGGGGGCCCCCGGGGTACCCACCCTCGGGCGGGCCAGCGGCCGGCACTACCGAATGACTCCTGCAACAGAAAAGGCCGGGGTCTCCCCCGGCCTTCTCAGTTCATCCCGTTACCGCGATCAGGCGATCGCTTCCTGGTAACGGCGCTCGACTTCGTTCCAGTCGATGACGTTGAAGAACGCGCCGATGTATTCCGGACGACGGTTCTGGTACTTCAGGTAGTACGCGTGTTCCCACACGTCCAGGCCGAGGATGGGGGTGTTGCCTTCCATCAGCGGGCTGTCCTGGTTGCCGGTGCTCTCGACCACGACCTTCTTGTCCGGGGTCACGCTCAGCCACGCCCAGCCGCTGCCGAAACGGGTCAGCGCCGCCTTGGTGAAGGCGTCCTTGAACTTGTCGAAGCCGCCCAGGTCCTTGTCGATGGCCTTGGCCACGTCGCCCACCGGGTTGCCGCCAGCATTCGGAGCCATCACGGTCCAGAACAGCGAGTGGTTGGCATGGCCGCCACCATTGTTGCGCACCGGACCCTGCAGGTTCTCCGGCAGCGACTTGAGCTTCTTCACCAGTTCTTCGACCGGCAGGTCAGCGTACTCGGTGCCTTCCAGCGCCGCGTTGACGTTGTTGATGTAGGTCTGGTGATGCTTGGTGTGATGGATTTCCATCGTCGCCGCATCGATATGCGGTTCCAGCGCGTCGTAGGCGTAGGACAGCTTGGGCAGGGTATAGGCCATGATGCATCTCCTGATTGCGAGGGCACCCGACGGTGTCGGGCGTTGCGCGGTGAATGATGGGGACAGACCACCAGATTACCAAGGGGGATGTAAAGGAAATTGCGTCCTGCCAGTGAGCATGACGGCAATTGTTACGCAGCAGTGACGCGACGGCGTCCTCATGCACCGTGCAGCGCACAGGCGCTACAGTGCCCGCACCACCCTCGCCCGCCCCTGCTCATGCGCAACCCCCGGCTGCTGATCACCGCCATCGCCCTGCTGCTGCTCGGCCTGGTCGTCAACCATTTCATGCAGCGCCCACCGGCGCCGCAGTTCGCGCCGGACCTGCAGGGTGCGCCTGCCGCGCGCGCGCCGGCCACGGCCACGCCCGCAACCGACAACGACAGCGGCCTGCCCGCATTCCTGCCCGCCGAAGCCCGGCAGACCATCGCCCTGATCCAGCGTGGCGGCCCGTTCCCGCACCGCCAGGACGGCAGCACCTTCGGCAACCGCGAGCAGCAGCTGCCGCAGCGCCCGCGCGGCTACTACCGCGAATACACCGTCGACACCCCCGGTGCGCGTACCCGCGGCACGCGCCGCATCGTCACCGGTGGCGATCCGCCGGAGGCGTGGTACTACACCGACGACCACTACACATCGTTCCGCAGCTTCACCGTACCGGCCCAGGGAGCGCAGCAATGAGCCACGATGATTTCGGCCTCGGCCTGCATGACATCAACAATGCCGGCGTCTACGCCATCGACAGCGACGACATCGGCGCACTGGCCGCTGCGATGCGCGATGCCGGGCTGAAGGTGATCCGCATCGACCTGGAAGGCGTGGCCGACAAGCGCACCCTGCTGGCCCGGCTGGCCGCGCAACTGGATTTCCCTGCCGGCTTCGGCGGCAACTGGGATGCGCTGTCGGACAACCTGCGCGACCTGCAGTGGCTTCCGGCCAACGGCTACGCGCTGTTCCTGGCCGACGTGGACACGTTGCGCGCCTCCACGCAGAAGGATTTCGACACGTTGCTGGACGTAATGGACGAAGCCAGCCGCGACTGGGTTGGCCGCGACGTGCCGTTCTGGGTGTTCCTGTCGCAGAGCGCGTAAGCGCAATGCCGTGGTAGATGCCGACCTTGGTCGGCGCTTCTGTGCCAACCAAGGTTGGCACCTACCAAAGCGCGGGCCGGCCAGCAGGTTGGCGGAGACGTGCCGTTCTGGGTGTTTCTGTCGCAGAGCGCGTGAGGTCACCACCCAGGTAGAGGCCGACCTTGGTCGGCGCTTCTGTGCCAACCAAGGTTGGCACCTACCAAAGCGCGAGCCGGCCAGCAGGTTGGCGGAGACGTGCCGTTCTGGATGTTTCTGTCGCAGAGCGCGTGAGGTCACCACCCAGGTAGAGGCCGACCTTGGTCGGCGCACGTGCATCCGGTAGATGCCGACCTCGGTCGGCGCACGTGCATCCGGTAGATGCCGACCTCGGTCGGCGCGTCTGTGCCAACCAAGGTTGGCACCTACCAAAGCGCGAGCCGGCCAGTGGGTTGGCGGAGACCTGCCGTTCTGGATGTTTCTGTCGCAGAGCGCGTGAGGTCATCGCCCAGGTAGAGGCCGACCTTGGTCGGCGCTTCTGTGCCAACCAAGGTTGGCACCTACCAAAGCGCGCCAGCATGGCCGTCACATCCCGCGATGGGTCCATCGAAAAGTCCCCTTGTTGTTCAAGGGGGCGCGCCAACGGCGCGGGGATAAGGAAACATGCGTGGACAACGGGAGCCGTTAGCGGCTCCCGTTATCTTCCTGCAGCTCTTTCTTGAACGGGATGTCCGGCGGCGGTCGTGCCACCGCTGGCTGGTCCTGCATGTTCGGATTGGTCAGGCCACAGCCACCACCGGCCTGCAGGATCGAGATCACGCAGGAGATCTTCGTGCTGGTACCCGGCAATGGAATCTCCATCGCCTTGACGCCCTTGCGCACCCATTCGGCCAGCAGCGATTCCTGCGGCACCCAGTACTTGTCGAACGAAGTGGGCGTGTAGTCGTACGGCGGTCGCTTCAACCAGGTGCCCGATTGCGCGATGCGTTCCTTGCTCCAGCCGTCGTTGGCGCCACCTGGCGCACCGCGCTCGGCACGCCCCTCGCCTTCCTGGCCCGGCACGCGGACGCTGCCATCGGCATTGAACAGGCCACTGCCCTTGCCGCTGGTACTGGCCTGGCGGGCGCCCTTGTCGGCGCCGTCCTGGTTGCGGCTCGATGCCCCCCAGTCATCGCCCTTGGCGGGCGTGGCCCAGTTGCCCGGATTGGGGGCCGGGCGCGCTCCAGCCTGGGCCGGGGTCGTGCTGGATGCAGCAGGCCGCGCAGCGCTGCTGCTCGCCTGCGTCGCGCTGCCACTGGCTGCCGGCGCGGGCGTTGCCGCGGGTGCATTGCCACTGGAAGACGAAGGGGCTGCCGCCGGTGCCGAGGCTACTTCGCGCTCGCGCACCTGTACGTCACGACCCGCCGGCGCATGCACTGCCGGTTCACGACCGGCGACGGTCGCCATCCGCACCTGCGGATCGACCACCGCCTGCACTTCACGCTCGCGCACCTGTACGTCCCGCTGCGGCACGCGCACCTGCACATCGGCCGTGCGCAGTGGCTGCGACACCGCCGGTGCATCGACCGTACTGACTTCGCGCTCCTGCACCGGGATGTCACGCAGCTGCGGCGTCCGCACCGCGATCTGCGGCGCACGCATCACGGTTGGGGTTGGCGGCGCCTGCACCGGCTGCACGCTGCGCTCGCGCACCGTGGGTGTGGTGTCACGCGGCACGATGCTGACCTCGGTGCGCGGCACGCTGACCGGCGGCACCACGAAATCCGTGCTGGCCTGCGCCACTTCGGTGGCCTGCACCGGCGACGGTGGCGGGGCCGCAAGCGGGGCCGGCTCGGCTTCGGCCGGCGGCGACGGCACGCTGGCTGCCGGTGCTGGAGCCGGTGCAGGCGCAGGCGCCGACGCGGCCGCAGGTCGCGGCTCAGGTGCAGTCGCGGCCCCTGCTGCCTGGCCGGCGGCAACCTGGCCGGCCGGTGCAGCCGCAGCCGCCTCGGCACCCGGCTGATCGCCTCCGCCCTCCTGGGAGGCGCGGCCGACGAATTCCACCTGCACACGCTCGCCTTCGGCGCCCCCTGCTTCCGGTGCCGTGGTGCGGATCACCGCAACCCACAGCAGCAGCATGAAGAACAGCAGGTGCAGCAGCGCGCTGGCCAACGCCGAGGTCCAGCGCATCCAGCGCTGATCGCGCGGCGCAGCATCCCAGTCCTGCCAGAACAACCGGCGCAGCGCCTGCCACGGCGACAGCCGGGGTGATTGGCCCGGCGCTCCAGGCAGCGGGCGCGGCAGCAATACCGCAATCACTTCGCGGGCGTGGAACGGCCGCGGCAGCGGGCCCAGCGAGCGCAGCCACAGCGCCCAGCCATAGGGCAGGCGCGTGGACTTCTCGAGGACGGCGCGTGGCTGCTGGCGGGCCAGCAGCAGTTCGATGAGTTGCTCGGCCCGGGTCAGAGGCACGCGTCAGCGGTCAGGCGACGTTGCCGCGCGGGATATACGGCGCGTGGCCGCTGTCATGGTCGGTCGCGTCGCGCACGGCGGTCACGCCCGGCACACGGCCCATCAGGGTCTTCTCGATGCCCTGCTTGAGCGTCACGTCGGCCATGCCACAGCCCTGGCAGCCACCACCGAAGCGAAGCAGCACCACGCCGTCGGACGAGACTTCCTGCACGGCCACCTTGCCACCATGCGAGGCCAGCTGCGGATTGACTTCGTTTTCCACCACCCAGTGCACGCGCTCGACCAGCGAAGCGGCATCGCCGGGGGCCTCACCCTTGATGCGCGGCGCCTTGATGGTCAACTGCTGGGTACCGGCGGTGCCGGCGACGATGTCGATCTCGGCGCCATCGAGCCAGCCGACACTGCTCGCATCGACGTAGAGGGTGAAGCCATCGCAGTCCACCGCCCACTCGTCACCGAGCAGGTCGGTCGGTTCGGCGAATTCCAGCCTGGCATCGGCGCGCGGCGTACCAGGGTCGACGGCACTCAGGCGCACGCCCATGCCGGGCACGCCCTCGCGTTCGATCAACTTGCGGAAATGGGTCTGGGCAGTGTCGGAGATCTGGATCATCAGGCTATTCTAGCCAAGTAAGCGTCAGCCGCTCATTCGATTTATACACCGTCCGGCGCATTGTTCAGTCAACACGAGGTGGAGATTCCCATGGCCGACCTGATTCCACTGGCCCAGGCCCGTTGCGTGCCGCGCAAAGGCAGCGACCACAAGCTCGGCGAAGCCCGCCTGGCCGAACTGCTGCCGCAGATTCCCGGCTGGGAGCTGAGCGAGGGCGGGCAGGCCCTGTTGCGCACTTTCCGCTTCAAGGATTACTACGCCACCATGGCCTTCGTGAACGCGCTGGCCTGGATTGCCCACCGCGAGGACCACCATCCGGACCTGGGCGTGCACTACGACCGCGCGGTCGTGCGCTTCTCCACCCACGATGTGGGCGGCCTGAGCGAGAACGACTTCATCTGTGCGGCGAAGACTTCGGCCCTGACGGAGCAACTGCCATGAACGTACGTTTGCTGAGCCTGTCCCTGATCGCTGCGACCGGCCTGGCCGGCTGTGGCGCGTCCGAACCAGCGGCACCACCACCGCCGCCGCCCACCGAAGTGGCTGCGGTGAAGACACCGCCGCCGCAGTACCCGCTTGAGCTGGCCTGCATGGGTGTGGGCGGCACCAGCACCTTCAAGGTGACCATCGGCACCGATGGCAAGCCGAGCGAAGTGGCTCTGCTGACCGGCGCCGGCAACCCCCAGCTGGACGAGCTGGCCAGGACCGCCGTGCAGGGCTGGCAGTTCAATGCCGCCACCCGCAACGGCCAGCCGGTGCCGGCCACGATCCAGGTGCCGGTGAGCTTCAACCCGCCGCAGCCGAAGCCGGACCAGTGCTTCGCCATCGAAGAACGCCTGCGCCGCGGCGGCTGATCGCGCGCGCCCCGACGAGGCCAGCCGACGCCCGCCTCGCCCTCCCCGCCCCGCGTTCATCCGGGGCGGTTGTCTGTTGACCAGGACCGCGTCGGTACATGCTGCAGATTCCCCCCGAAAATGTCTGGATCGCACTGGCGGTCACCCTCGCGGCCGGCCTGGCCACCGCCATCGGCAGCCTGCTGGTGCTGTTCTCGCGCCGCCCCAACCCGCGCCTGCTGGCCTTCGGCCTGGCCTTCGCCGGCGGTGCGATGGTCTATGTGTCGCTGTCGGAGATCCTCAACAAGTCCATTGCCTCGTTCGCACTGGCCTATGGCGAGCGCACCGGCTTCACCTACGGCACTCTGGCCTTCCTGCTGGGCGTGATCGTGATCGTGCTGATCGACCACTTCATCCCCAACCCGCATGACAGCCTGGACAAGCAGGACCCGGCGTTCCGCGAGAACAGCCGCGAGTATCTGAAGCGCGTCGCCCTGCTGACCTCGATCGCGATCACCGCGCACAACTTCCCGGAAGGGTTGGCAACCTTCTTCGCGACGCTGGAAAGCCCGTCGGTGGGCATGCCACTGGCCTTCGCCATCGCCATCCACAACATCCCCGAGGGCATTGCGATTGCAGTGCCGGTGTACTTCGCCACCCAGAACAAGCTGTATGCATTCAGCGCCAGCCTGCTGTCAGGCTTGGCCGAACCGGTAGGCGCGGCGCTGGGCTACTGGCTGCTGTCCGGGTCGCTGTCGCACGCCACCTTCGGCTGGGTGTTCGGGCTGATCGCCGGCGTGATGGTGTTCCTGGCACTGGACGAGCTGCTGCCGGCGGCCAAGCGCTATGCCAAGGGCCACGAAACGGTGTACGGGCTGGTGGCGGGCATGGGCACGCTGGCGATCAGCCTGGTGCTGTTCAAGTGGTGAGGGGTTTGCGGCCAACGGGCTGAGCCCCCTCGTGGCTGGTACGTCCCGCAGCATCGAGAGGTCACGGGCGGGGGCGGCTTGCAGGGGACGCCGTGAATCCATCCATGGAGGCTTGGCCGCCGCATCCATGCGGCGGACACCCCTGCAAGCCGCCCCCGCCCGTGCCCCGTCATTTTTCTGTGCGTGCCAGCCACGCGATGAAAGAATAAGAAAGCGAAGCCCGCGCTGCGCGCGCGAGTCGAGCGTCGCTCGACTCTACAAAGGCTACGTGCGGGTATGGGTCTACGCTGCGGCTGTCTGGTCCGCCTAGCCGAGCACCGCAGGTCCGGCGAGCGTGAAGAGGCGCGGGTGTCTGAGCGCAGCGAGTTCCGCGCCGCCCCTCGGCGGACCGAGGAGCGCAGGGCACCGGCGCGCAGCGCCGGCTCGCGGATGGCGGCGTGTTTCTTTGGTTACTTTCTTTGCACGAGCAAAGAAAGTGACAAGCCCACTCATCGCAGGGAAGCGACGGCGCCGACCAAGCACCCGGCGCCGCCGAACCGCCGTCAGCGCAGCCGGTCCAGCGCCTCGACCAGCTCATCGGCCAGCGGCGCGTTCAGCACGTACGGGCTCTTGCCGTCGTCCAGCGCGAACTCCAGCGAGGCCGCGTGCAGGAACAGACGCTTCAGCCCGATCTGCTCACGAAGCCGCTTGTTGACCGCAGGATCGCCGTATTTGTCGTCTCCAGCCACCGGATGCCCCAGATGCTGGGCATGCACGCGGATCTGGTGGGTACGGCCGGTCTCGATGCGGACTTCGCAGTAGGAATGACCACCGCGACGCTCCAGCACACGGAAGTGGCTGATCGATTCCTTGCCGATCGCATTGACCTGCACATGGCGCTCGCCGCCCTGGCGCAGGCCCACGTGCAGCGGCGCATCGACCGTCATCACGCCGTCCGGCATGCGCCCGGCCAGCAGGGTCAGGTAGCGCTTGCGGATGCCGGCGCCGTGATCTTCACGCAGCAGCGCCTGCAGTTCGCTCAGCGCGGAGCGCTTCTTGGCCACGATCAGCAGGCCCGAGGTGTCTCGATCCAACCGGTGGACCAGCTCGAGGGTCTGGCCTGGGCGCAGGGCCCGCAGAGTCTCGATGGCACCGAAACTGATGCCGCTGCCGCCATGGCTGGCCACGCCAGTGGGCTTGTTCAGGGCCAGCAGGCGGGCATCCTCGAAGACGATGGCCTGCTCCAGGCGGCGCATGAACGCCTCCGGCGGACCGGCCTTGTCTCCCTCTTCGGTGAGACGGACCGGCGGCACACGCACCTCATCACCCGCCTCGAGCTTGCGTTCGGCCTTGGCGCGGCCACCATTCACCCGTACCTGGCCGCTGCGCACCAGCTTGTAGACCAGGCTGCGCGGGGCACCCTTCAGCTGGCCGAGCAGGAAGTTGTCCAGGCGCTGGCCGGCACGGTCGGCGGGAACGGTGATCATGCGCACGGAAGGCTTGTCGCCAGCGGGTTTGGTGGGGTCTTGGGCAGTCATCAGGCTGTTTATTCTGTTACACTCGGGGGGCGAGATAAGGGATTGATTTCGTTGGAAGTTACTCAGGGCCAGAAGCCCAGCTTCCGACGAATCCGGCACAGTGCGCGACCACCGCCCGCGGGGCGGCCATGTTAGCGGCTCACCGGCCTTCCCGGCCATCGCCGGATGCCTGACACGCAACCGTGCTGAACATGTCCCGCGTGGCGCTCCAGCCTGGCTGACAGCTGCCTGCGGCCTGTAACACCCCAAAACCCATAAGAGTGAAGCGCTCCCGCGGCCTGCCGTGGTGTCGTAGCGCTGGAAACCCAAGCCGCCCTCCCCGCGCTTGCGCGAATGGGCGGCGAACCGTGTCCAGAGGCGAAACCCCATGGCGTTCCGCGCGGTAGCCGCTTGCGAGGAACGCAACAATGAAGCGAATGCTGATCAACGCCACGCAGGCTGAAGAGCTGCGTGTTGCCATCGTGGATGGCCAGTCGTTGTATGACATCGACATCGAGCAGCCGTCGAAGGAACAGAAGAAGTCCAACATCTACAAGGGCCGGATCTTCCGCATCGAGCCCTCGCTGGAAGCGGCCTTCGTTGAATACGGTGGCGGCCGCCATGGCTTCCTGCCGCTGAAGGAAATCTCCCGCGATTACTTCCAGGCCGGTGTCGACCACAACAAGGCCGGCATCCGCGAACTGCTGAAGGAAGGCCAGGAGATCGTTGTCCAGGTCGACAAGGAAGAGCGTGGCAACAAGGGCGCCGCCCTGACCACGTTCATCTCGCTGGCCGGCCGCTACATGGTGCTGATGCCGAACTCGCCCAGCGCCGGCGGTGTCTCCCGTCGCATCGAGGGCGAAGACCGGGCCGCCCTGAAGGACGCCCTGGACAAGCTGAACATCCCCGACGACATGGGCGTGATCATCCGTACCGCCGGCGTCGGCCGCGATGCGGAAGAGCTGCAGTGGGATCTGGATTACCTGCTCAACGTCTGGCGCGCCATCGCCGAAGCCGCATTGAGCAAGCCGGCCCCGTTCCTGATCTACCAGGAATCGCGCCTGATCGTGCGCGCCCTGCGTGACTACCTGCGCGCCGACATCGGCGAGATCCTGGTGGACACCGAGGAGATGTACGAGCACGCCCGCGAGTTCATGCAGCAGGTGATGCCGCAGACCCTGCGCAAGCTCAAGCATTACAAGGACGACATCCCGCTGTTCAACCGCTTCCAGATCGAATCGCAGATCGAAGGCGCCTACGAGCGCAACGTGCGCCTGCCGTCGGGCGGCTCGATCGTGGTCGACCAGACCGAAGCGCTGACCGCCGTCGACGTGAACTCCTCGCGCGCCACCAAGGGCAGCGACATCGAGGACACCGCCTTCCAGACCAACCTGGAAGCGGCCGAGGAAGTGGCCCGCCAGCTGCGCCTGCGTGACCTGGGCGGCCTGGTGGTGATCGATTTCATCGACATGGCCTCCAACAAGCACCAGCGTGAGGTCGAGAACCGCCTGGCCAACGCGCTGAAGTACGACCGTGCGCGCGTGCAGGTCGGCCGCATCTCGCGCTTCGGCCTGCTGGAAATGAGCCGCCAGCGCCTGCGCCCGAGCCTGGGCGAATCGAGCCAGATCGTCTGCCCGCGTTGCGACGGCCACGGCCGCATGCGCAGCGTCGAGTCGCTGTCGCTGTCGATCATCCGCGTCGCCGAAGAGCATGCGATGAAGGAGAACACCGGGCAGGTGCTGGTGCAGGCCCCGGTGGAGATCGCCAATTACCTGCTGAACGAGAAGCGCAGCGCCCTGCGCGAGATCGAACAGCGCCACGAGGCGCCGATCGTGATCGTCGCCGACGAGCAGCTGCACACCCCGCACTACACCGTCACCCGCCTGCGTGAGAACGAGCTGGGTGAAGAGAGCAACAAGCCCAGCTACCAGCGCGGCACCCCGCGCAAGCTGCCGGTGCACGCGCTGACCAAGGGTCAGCTGAACATCCCGCCGCCGGCGGTGACCCAGGTCAAGCACACCTCCCCCGCCCCGGTACGCGAGGAAGTGGAGCCGGCCGCAGCGGCACCGGCCCCGGTCGTGGCAGCGCCGGTTGCAGCGGCCCCGAGCGGCGGCGTGATCGGTTGGCTCAAGCGCGTGTTCGGTGGCGAACCGGCGCCGGCACCGGCACCGGCGGCTCCGGTCGCCCGCCAGCAGCAGGACGGCGGCCGCAAGGACCGCAACAAGGATCGCAACAAGGACCGCAAGGACCGTCGCGACGACAACCGTGGCAACGGCGGCAACGGCAACGCGCAGCAGCAGAAGGACGGCGGCAACCGCAAGGAGCGCGGTGAGCAACGCAGCAAGGACGGCCGCAACGGTAACAACGGCAATGCCCAGCAGCAGCCGCAGCAGGGCAAGCAGAAGGAGCCGCAGCAGAAGGATGGCCAGCAGCAGCCGCAGCAGCAGAACAAGCCGCGCAACGAGCAGCAGGGCCAGAACCCGCAGCAGCCGAAGCTGAAGCAGCCGAAGCAGCCGCGCCCGCAGCAGGACGGTGACAAGCCGGCCGAGAAGCCGCAGCGCAACGCCGCAGAAGCACCGGCCGAAGCCGTGACCGCGGCTGCAGCCGTGGCCGCCACGGCGGTCGCTGCCAATGCGGTGACCGCGCAGGAAGCGACCGCGCCGGTTGCTCCGGTGGCCGCCGCTCCGGCGGAAGCCGCAGCACCGGTCGACACGACTGCCAACACCGCCAGCGAGGCCGAGGTGGTTGCGGTTGCCGGTGAAGAGGCTGCAACCGACGCCAATGGCGAGCAGACCGGCGAAGGCGCGACCCGCCGTCGTCGCGGCCGTCGCGGTGGCCGTCGCCGTCGTCGCGGTGGCGCCGAGAATGCCGCCGGCAGCGACGCCCTGGGCGATGACCAGGACGATGGTGACGACGGTGACGACGCCGACGGCGCCGAGCCGAGCGTCGACAGCACTGCCGGCACTGCGCCGGTCGCTGCTGCGCAGCCGGCCCGTTCGCAGCCGGAGTTCGACTTCGATGACGAAGCCGAACCGGCCGCTGCCGACGCCGCAAAGCCGGTCCGTGCTGCCGCCGCTGTTGCCGCCGCACCGGTTGCCGTGGTGAGCAGCGCTGTGGTCGAAGCCGCCGCCCCGGTCGTGGCTGAAGTGCAGGCCCCGGTCGAAGCTGCTGCGAAGACCGAAGCGGTGTCCTCGCCGGTGCAGACCAGCATGCTCGATGCCATCGACGCCGCGACCCCGGCCCAGCCGGTAGCCGCTGCCGCGCCGGTGACCGAAGCAAAGCCGGTCGCGGTTGAAGCCGCCCTGGTGGTTGAAGCCGCTCCGGTGATCGAAGCGAAGCCGGCGGCGGTCGAGGCTGCGCCGGTGGTTGAAGCCAAGCCGGTGGCCGTTGAGGCCGCACCGGTGGTTGAAGCCAAGCCGGTGGCCGTTGAGGCCGCGCCGGTGGTTGAAGCCAAGCCGGTGGCCGTTGAGGCCACGCCGGTGGTTGAAGCCAAGCCGGTCGTCGAGCCCGTCGTGGCCGCCGAACAGTCGGTCGCTCCGGTGGCGGTGGAAGCCGCGCCGATCGAGGCCGCTGCCCCGGTCGCCGAAGCGGTGGTGACGCCGTCGATCGACCCGGTCGCCGATGGCCATGCCGACGCTGCGGCCCAGGCCGCAGAAGCCAAGACCGATGAAGAAGACGAAGAGGCCGCCAAGCGCACGCCGCCGGCGAACTGATCGCTCCTTGATCGCGTGAAACGAAACGGCGGGGATCAATGATCCCCGCCGTTTTTGTGTGTGCGTTTGGCGCTGGCTTCGCTTTGGTAGAAGCCAACCTTGGTTGGCGCCGTTGATTGAGTGCACGTGGACACGCACGCGCCAACCGAGGTTGGCACCTACCAGGGCACACCCCGCACACGGTCACTGCTTTGGTGGAGGCCAACCAGCGCACAACCCGCGCACGGTCACTGCTTTGGTAGAGGCCAACCTTGGTTGGCGCCGTTGATTCAGTGCACGCGGACACGTTCGTGCCAACCAAGGTTGGCACCTGCCGGAGCCTGCTCCGTCAGGGCTTCGGTGCGAACTGCAGGCGGGTCCACACGCCGTAGTGGTCCGAGGCCCAGCGTCCGCTGTCATCGGGCTGGTCGAACAGCAGCTTCGCCTCACGCGCGACCATCTCGTCCTGCTGGAAGAAGATGTGGTCGATCCGCGAAGGCGCCTGGTAATAGTGGCGGTTGAGCGTACTGACCCCGGACAGGTCGGTGTTGACGTGCACGCTGCCGTAGCTGTCGCCGTAGTGGCTGCGCAGCTCGCTCAGGTCGCCGGCATCCACCAGCGCATTGAAGTCGCCCGCGATCACCACCGGCGCACCGGCCGACGTCGTGGTGATGAAGCGCAGCAGGTCCTCGACCTGGGTGCGACGGATGCGCTGCCCACTCTCATCGCTGCGCTCGTTCAGATGCGTGGCGTAGACGTTCACCGGCATACCGTCGACGTCGATGCGCAGGTGAGCCACGGTGCGGTAGTCGTCCAACGGCAGCAGCAGATGATCCCCCTGGGCGAGGATCGGCCGCCGGGTCAGCAGCGCATTGCCGTAGCGCTTGGGTGCCCCGACCGGATCGGTGGACACGAACACGTACTTGTAGCCGAGTTGGCTGGCCAGCCATTGCGCCTGGTTTCGCACGTCGCGGCGCTGGATCACCTCCTGCAGGGCAACCGCATCCGGCTGCAGGCGCTTGAGCTCGGCCAGGATGGTGCGGCGCCGGCTCGGCCAGTCTTCGCGGTCATGATGCAGGTTGAAGGTGACCATGCTCATGCCCGCTGCGCTGGCAACGTCGGGCGCCGCGTTCGCGGCAGCCGGCTCGGCCGCCATCACCGCGCTCGGCACTGCCAATGCAATTGCCAGCCCCAGGGCACGCACCGACGTGCGCACCCCTGCCCCCTGTTGCTTCATCGTTACTGCCCCTTGCGTTCGGCTCGGCGCACTGCGCTCGGTACGTCGATCTCAACCCGCGCCGGCAGCTGGTGCACGTGCAGTTCCTTGTTGACCCACTCGGCTGCTTCGCCGTTGATACTCGCCTCGCCCGGATCACCGGCGTATGGCCACGGCAACACCACGCCTCCCACCGGTGGCACCAGGCCCGGCTGCACCTCCAGCACCAGCTGCTTGTCGCTGCGCTGCAGGCGGTAGTTGAGCTGGCCCTGCGGCGTACGCAGGCCTTGCACGGCGATGCCCTCGCCCTGCAGCCACGCGGTCGGTACGCCGGCGGCCAGCACCAGTGACTCGTCCATGTCGCGGTTGTAGGCGAACATGTCCAAGGCCGAGCGCACGAAGTCCGAGGCCACCCAGGCATGCGGCAGGTCACCGACGAAGAACGGCCTGCGCGGCGTGCGCGAAACTACTTCGGCCCACTGGTTCCAGGCCTGCGGTGCGCGGTCCTTGAAGAAGAACTCGGTGGCCTGCCAAGCGCGATCGCGCCAGCCCAGGCGCACGAACGCGGCCACGTTGCGCCACTCGTACGGGGTGTAGTCCTTCCACTCGCGCTTGCCGTCGCGACGGGCAACGAACTCGTTCCAGTAGCGTTCGAAGGTCGCCTCCAGCGCCTGCTGCGGCAACCTGCCCTGTTCGCCGCCCGGGGCCAGTGCGATGGTCGTCGACGTCGCGTCGAAGTCACCCAGCTCGGCCGAGCCCGGCAGGTAGTCGATGTTGTGCTGCTGCATCGCCGACAGCAGCGAGGCCTGCAGGTCATCACGGAACTGGTCACGCGATTCGGCGATCTGCATCGCCTCGACCTTGCCCAGCTGGGTCGCCAGCAGGGCCGCGTCCTTGTAGCCGCGCAGTGCCCAGAAGTTGTCCCAGTACGAGTGCATCGGCTTGGCCGAATAGCCTTCGTGGCTGATCGAGGCCGGCATCATGCCGTAGAAGGCCGGGTTGCGTGCGCGGTTCTCCTCAGTGCGCTCGCTGGCGCGCAGCTGCTCCATGTAGCCGTAGGCGCCCTGCACATGCGGCCACATCAGCTCGGTGAAAGTGCTGTCGCCGGTGTAGCGCCCGTACTCGGCGATGCTGTAGATCAACTCGCCATGGCTGTCGTTCTCCGGCACCGGGTCGCTGCCGCGGGCATCGACGCAGCACGGCACCTTGCCGTTCTCGAACTGATACGGCGCATACCAGTTGATGTAGTCGCGCACCGCATCACTGCGGCCCATGCGCAACAGGCCCTCGGAAATCATCGCGCCATCGCGGATCCAGCTGCGCGCATACGAACGCGTGCCCGGCTGCAGGCGTGGGCCGACGCGCGAGATCAGCATGTGCGCGACCGCGGTGCGCAGGGTATCCACCAGCGCCTGGCCCGCAGCCGGCACCTGCAGCGAGACCACGCCCAGCTTCTTGCGCCACTGCTCGGCCACCTGCGCCTGCGCCTTGGCCACGTCCAGCGCCTGCGGTGCCCAGCCACCGGTCTGTGGCAGCACCACCGCCACTTCACGGCTCTGGCCGGGCTCCAGCTTGATCGTGTACATCAGCGCACCCGACGCCATGCCGGTGCTGTCCTTCACCGCTGTGGTCGCCGGGTACGTGCCGCTTTCCAGATGCATCGCATCAAGCTTGCCGTCGAACGTACTGGCAAAGCGCGCGTCCGGCACCTGCAGCGGGTAGATGCGCGGCTCACCGTTGACCCGCACCAGCTGCTCACCCACGTCCAGTGCATCGATGCGGCTGAAACCACCGACGGTGTTGAGGAACTGGGTGGGCGGGTTGACCTGCCACGGGCGGATCGCCAGCGCCAGGGTGTACTCGTGCGCGACCTTGTCCGGATTGCTCAGGCGGTAGCGGCCGATCAGCTGCGCGCGCTCCGGCGTACCCTGCACGAAGCTGGTCACTGCCAGGCCGACCTTCTCATGCACCCAGTCGACGTTGGCGATCGGCAGGTAGTGATCCTGCAGCGACTGGGTGATGGCCACCTTCGACCAGTCCAGAAGCTTGCCATCGAGGCGGATGAACGGCTCGATGCTGAAGCTGCCCTTGGCCGGCTCCAGTGCGCCATCCTCGCTGATCAATGCCTGTTCCTGGCCACCATCAAGGCCGAGCAGGGTCCAGTACGGCTGCTCGCCCACATAGGCACGAGGCAGCGAGCCCCGTGGCAGGTCGGCGGCGACCGAGGACAGGAATGCGTTCGGGGTGGAAGCAAAGGCCAGCGGCTTGAGCGCGATGTCGCGGATGCCGTAGCGCCAGTTCGGGCCGTCCTGCAGATCGAAGCGCACGTAGCGCGCATCGGTGTCCGGCAGCGCCAGCCAGTCGCGGCCACCGGCACCACTGGTGACTTCGCGCACGGTGCGCCAGTCGCGGCCATCCTCGGAGGTGCGCACGGTGTAGCGGCGGGCTTCCAGGTTCGGCAGCCAGTCGATCACCGCACCACCGATCTCGCGGCTCTTGTGCAGGTCCAGGCTGATGGTCTGCTGCTTGACGCCACCGCTGATCCAGAACGTATCGCTCTTGCCGTCGATCATGCGGTCCTGCAGCGCGGTGGCGGTATCGGCGATCACCGACGGCACCAGCGCCGAGTCATCCTGGACTGGCAGGCCCTGCAGGGTCAGCTTGTCGAAGCACACCGTGCCGCGGCCGCCGACCTTGCTGTAGATCGTGAACTCGACCGCAGCGCTGCGTGCCATCTCCTTCTCGGGAGACGGCCCCCACGCCTTGTCGATCTGGCGACGGCGATACTCGACCGGCGTCCACGCCTTGGGGAAACTGTAGCCGGGACGATTGACCCACCAGACGTTGTCGCCGCTGGCATCGATCAGCTTGAACTGCAGGTCGTTGCCCGGTGAATCACCGCGCAGCTGGAAACCGAAACGGTAATTGACCGGGTAGTCGATGTTCAGCGCGCGGCGGATGCCGACGTAACCGGAGACATCGTGGAAGTCATAGTCCAGGCACAGCGCGCGGCCACCACCGGCGCCGCTGACCGGTCGCAGCGATCCGCTGACCTGGTCGGACAGCACCAGCTTCCAGGCTGCGATGTCGTCGAAGTCGTCCAGCACCTTCGGTGCCGGCAGCGCCGGTGGTGCGGCGATCGCCAGGGAGGTCCACAACAGGCCCAGTCCAACGGCGATCGCTCGCTTCATCCTTTGACGCTCCCCAGCAACAGACCTTGGATGTAGTACCGCTGCAGCACCAGGAACAGCGCCAGCACCGGAACCACGGTGACCACCGCGCCGGCCATCATCATTTCCACGTCCATGATGTGCTCGCGCGAGAGGGTGGCCAGCGCCACCGGCAAAGTGTAGTGCTCCTGGTCGGTCAACACGATCAACGGCCACATGAAATCGTTCCATGCGCCCATGAAGGTGAAGATCGCCAGGGTCACCAGCACCGGCTTGAGCATCGGCAGCACGATCTGGAAGAAGATCCGCAGCTCCCCTGCCCCGTCGATGCGGGCCGCTTCCAGCAGTTCGTCAGGAATGGAACGCGCGTACTGGCGCACCAGGAAGATGCCGAACACGCTGGCCAGCGCCGGCACGATCACGCCGCCGAAACTGTTGACCAGACCGAGCTGTTTCATCAACAGGAACAGCGGCAGCATCGCCACCTGGGCCGGAATCACCAGCGCCGCCATCAGCACCTGGAACAGGCGCTCGCGGCCGACGAAGTTCAGCTTGGCGAAGGCATAGCCGGCCATGGTGTTGAGCAGCAGCGAACCCAGGGTGATGCCGACCGACACCAGCAGGCTGTTGGCGAAGTTGCCGCCCATGCCGGTGCGCGCGAACAACTCATGGTAGTTGCGCGTGGTGATGCTGGACGGCAGCAGCGGCGGCGGGAAATGGGTCGCCTCGCCCTGTGGCATGAACGAAACCGAGAGCATCCACAGCAGCGGTGCCAGGCTGACCAGGGCCAGCACCAGCAACGCACCATTGATCAACCACGGGTACCAGCGCGACTGGCCGATTTCACGACTCATACCAACTGCCTCTTGCGGCCGAAACGCAGCATCACGGTGGTCACCGCCAGGATGATCAGGAACAGCAGAAACGCCACCGCGGAGGCGCGTCCCAGGTTCCACCACTTGAAGCCTTCCTCGAACATGAAATACAGCACGCTGACGGTGCTCTGCAGTGGGTCGCCGCGGGTCATCACATACGGTTCGGCGAACAGCTGGAAGTAGCCGGACACGGTGATCACGCCGACCACCAGCAGCACCGGGCCGAGCATCGGCAGGGTGATGTGCAGGAACTGCTTCCAGCGCGAGGCACCGTCGATGCGGGCGGCCTCGTACAGGTCATGCGGGATGGCCTGCAGGCCGGCCAGGAAGATCACCATGTTGTAGCCGAAGTTCTTCCATACTGCGAACAGCATGATGGTCGGCATCGCCCAGTTGGGATCACCCAGCCAGTCGATCGGGCTGATGCCCAGGTGGCCCAGGCCGTAGTTCACCAGGCCGTAGCTGGTATGGAACAGGTAGCGCCAGATCACCGCCACTGCCACCAGTGTGGTCACCACCGGCGCGAACAGCGCGGTGCGGAACAGCGCCTTGAAACGCGCGGCAGGTGCATTCAGCAGCATCGCTGCGCCCAGCGACACGCCGATCGACAACGGCACGCCGATCAACACGAAGTAGGTGGTGTTCCACAGCGACTTCCAGAACATCGGCGTCTGCAGCAGATCGATGTAGTTGCCGAGGCCGACGAAGCGCAGGTTGCTGCTGTCGGCCAAGGCATACAGGTCGAAATCGGTCACGCTCAGCGCCAGCGCCGAGGCGACCGGCAGGCCGAAGAACATGCCCAGCACGATCAGCGAGGGACCGGCGAAAACCCAGCCGGCAAGCGAGGTACGTTTCATTGCGCGCTCCCGGCGGCCACGGCACTGCTCGATTGCGGCGACGGCACGCGCTGCTGCAGGCGTTGTTGTTCATGCATCCAGCGGCGCTTGGCCAGCACCTTGTCCACGCGCTGGTCCAGCTCTTCCACGGCCTTGTCCTGCGCCAGGCCACCACGCACCACCTTCTCGGTGACGATGCGCATTTCCTGCACGATGCGCTCCCACTCAAGCACCTTCGGTGTCGGCTTGACCCGCTCCAGCTGGTCACGGAACGCAGCGGCCAGCGGATCGTTGGCCAGCGACGGCGCGTTCCAGGTACTGCGGCGCGGCGGCAGGTCGCCGATGATCGAATGGAAGCGCGCCTGGATTTCGGGTCGCGACAGGAACTCGATCAGCTTCCACGACGCCTCCTTCTGCTGCGACTTGCGGAAGATCACCAGGCTGGTACCACCGGCAATACCGGCGCCCGGGCCGTCCGGACCCGGCAGCGCGGCCGTACCCCACTGCCCTTCCAGTTCCTTCGGCTGCAGCTTCTTGAACTCACGGATGTTCCACGGGCCGGAAATGTAGAACACGTTGAAGCCGCGGAAGAACTCATCCCAGACGTTGGAGATCTGCGTCTCGGACATCTTCGGCGCCCAGCCCTGCTCGAACATGTTGGCGTAGAAGGCCAGCGTGCGACGGAAGCCCGGGCTGGCGAAATTGCCGCGGGTGTCGTCGTCGCGCAGCAACGGATCAGGCTGCTGCAGTGCCAGCGAAAGCTGCTGCTCGAACTCGTTGATCGGCATCAGCACCGCATAGCGGTTCGGGCCCTGCATGCGCTTGATCGCCGCCATCTGCTCGTCCCACTCCTGCCAGGTGCGCGGCGGGTGGTCGTAGCCGGCCTTGGCCAGCAGGTCCTTGCGGTAGTAGATCAGGCGGGTATCGACATACCACGGCACGCCTACCAGTTCGCCGTGGATCACATTGGTATCCCAGATGCCCTGGAAATAGTCCTTCGGGTCGACCACGGACGAACGCTGCACGAACGGCTGCAGCGGCGTCAGCGCGTCCAGTTCGGCGAACTCCGGCACCCAGGTGTTGCCCAGCTGGCACACGTCCGGCAGGCCGTCCGCGGCGAACGCGGTCAGCAGCTTCTCGTGCGCGGCGGTCCACGGAATGTTCTGCACATCCACCTTGATGCCCGGATTCTCGGCCTCGAATTCATGGATCAGCTCGCTGACCACCTCGGCTTCGCGGCCCATCGCCCAGAAGCGCACGGTGGTGGTGCCCGGTTCGGTACGGGCGCAGCCGGCCACGGCCAACACGGCCAGGGCAGGCAGCGCCCAGCGGCGCAGGCGGTCGATCCAGTTCGGCATCGGGTTACTTGCCCTGGCCTGTATTGCGGTTGGCATTGTTCTTCTGTTCCTGCGCGGCAGCCGCGCGTGATTCGGCGATACCCACCGCGCGTGCCGCCGCGGCCTTTTCGTCTTTCTGCAGTTCCAGCGGCTGGAACGAACCTTCCGGTGCCAGCCAGCCACCGCTGAACCCGGCCCGTTCCAGGCCCTTGCGGATGTACGGGTTCTTCTTCATCACTTCCCAGACGAAGTCATCGCGGTAGTTGGCGATCATGGTCAGGATCGGGCCTTGGTCGATGGCGATGTAATCGCTGGCGACCCAGCCGCGATCCGGCACCAGGCGACCGGTCTTGATCGGGATGTCGTAGTTGAAGCTGGGGTTGAACGAATCCAGGAAACCGTAGCTGGAATAGATGTAGTCGCCGTAGCGCTTGTGCATTTCCAGCGTGGCCGGGATCACCTGCTCAGGTGCGAACACCACCGAGGCGATCGCGGCGGTGGGGGCAATGGTGCCGTCATCGAAGTTCTCGCGCAGGCCGGCGCCGCGCGAGGAGTAGTGGCGGAACTGGCGCTGCTCGCCGCGGTACTCCTGGGTGGTGTTCTGCGGGCCGTCGCTGGCGGTCAGGCCCCATACGTTCTCGCCATAGTCCTTCCACTGCATCGGGTTGGCGATGGCGTACTCGCGCTGGGCCAGCGCAGCCGAGCGGCTGTTGAGGAAGTAGGTGCTGCCGCGCTCGCGCATGTACGCGTCCTGGATATCGCGGAAGTCGATCCAGACATGGCTGTACTGGTGGCCGAACAGCGGGCCGAAGGACAGGTATTCCTGGCCCTGGTAGACGCCCCAGTCGTTGTCGTAGGTGCGCGTCCACACCGTCCACGCATCCGGGCTGACCGGGTGCGTCGGCGACCCCAGGGCGAGGATGTAGACCATCATCGCCTCGTTGTAGCCCATCCAGTCGTGGTCGATGAAGCCGCTCTCCGGGAACCAGCCCATCGAGATCAGCGGCGCACGCTGCTGCAGCCACGGCCAGTCGACCTTCTTGTACAACGTGTCGGCGATCTGGCGGATCTCCTTCTCGCGCGGATCGTCACCGTCGTAGTACGACTGCGCGAACAGCACGCCCATCATCAGCAGCGCGGTATCCACCGAGGACAGTTCAACCCAGCTGTCGTAGCGACGCCCTTCCTGCATGTCCAGGAAGTGGTAGTAGAAACCCTTGTAGCCGGCCTTGCCGGTGCGCTGCGGGCCCATCGGCACGTCGCGGAAGAACTTCAGCGTGGTCAGGGTGCGGTCGATCGCCTGGTTGCGGCTGACCCAGCCGTTCTCGATGCCGATCGGATAGGCGGTCAGCGCGAAGCCGACCGAGGCGATGCTGGCGAACGGCCGCGACGGATAGCGGTCCGGGGTCAGGCCGTTGATCTCGTTGGTGGTATCCCAGAAGAACTGGAAGGTACGGCGCTCGATGTCATCGAACAACGGCGGCAGCACCGGCTTCATCGGCCGCGGCGGTGCGTCGGCCTCGATCAGGATCACCGGCGGCCGCGGCTTGGCAGGTTCCTGCTGGGCCGGCTGGCAGGCGGCCACGGCCAGGCTCAACGCTGCGGCGGACAACAGATGGCGTGCCTGCATGGCGCGATTTCTCCGGTGGTCTGATCGATGGGAAAGCATACCGTCCAATGATCTGAAATCGTTTACAAGATGCGTTCTGAAAAAACCACGAAAAACGTGGTTTGACACCGCGATCATTGCCCATGCCGCTGCCGCCTGGCCGGCAGCGGCATGGGCAATGGACCGGCACGGGGCCGGCCATTGCCTTTTTTCTTCCTGCCGATTCCGCCGGCGGAGCGGCGGCATCGGGGTATTGCTTCAGGCGGATCCGCTTAGAAGCGGAAGCCCACTTCGGCCTTCACCTGACGCGGGGTACCGATCACATCGCCGGTCTCGTTGTAGCTCACCAGCAGCTTGCCATCGCTCTTCACGTAGTTCAGGTTCGAGAAGTTGTCGAAGTTGAGCACGTTGATGATGTCGATACGCGCATACAGCTCGGTATCGCCGGCCAGCTTGAAGGTCTTGGTCGCCTGCAGGTCCAGCGAGCGGTAGCCGAAGATCTTGCCACCGAGCAGGAAGCGGCCATTGCCACCCGGAGTACCCGCGGCCGGAGTCGGCAGGCAGTTGGCAGTGCCAGCCTGCGCGATGCAGGACCAGTCATTGCCCGGGGTAGGCGTGGCCAGGGTCAGCTTGCCACCAAAGGTGATGCCCCAGAAGCCGTCATACGAGCCGGTGACCACCAGGCGATGGCGCGGCGCGCCGTTGGACTTGATGGTCGGGTACTCACCGATGGTGCCGCGATCGAACGAGTAATGCTCGTTGATGTTTCGGTTGTGACGCGCGTTGGTCCAGGTATAGGCGATCGAGGTGCCCCAACCGCTTTCCTTGCTGTACGGCTTCTGCGCCGACAGCAGCACCTGGGTGGAACGGGTCTTGATGCCCTGCTGGCCGATGATCAGGCTGCCGAAGCCCGGAATGTTGCAGTTCCACGGCTGGCCGTAGGTCGGCTCCTTGGCACCACACAGCATCTGGTTATCGAAGAAGTTGCCGTTGTTGAAGCGGTTGCCCAGGGTGAAGGCGAACCCATCATAGGTCAGCGTGCGAGAAATCGTCGCGTCGGTCAGCCACTCACCGAACTGGTTGCTCATGCCCAGGCTGAACTGGTCGGCGTACGGCACCTTCATGTTGTTGTTCAGCAGATCGACTTCCATGCCTTCATTGCTGGTGGAACCCAGCAGTGCCTGCACGTTCTCGATGCCGTTCATCAGGTTCGGGTTCCAGTCAAAGCACGGAGTCTGGCCGTACATGCAGTTGCCGGTGGCCGGGTTGCGGAAGTAAACGGTCGGCTGCGGCAGTGCCAGCTTGGTGGTTTCCAGTGCCAGGTTGTCGAACAGGTCGCGGTCATAGGAACGGCCGGCGCCACCATGGAACACGTGCCGTTCGTCGGCATTGACGTCATACGAGAAGCCCAGGCGCGGCTGCCAGGCGTTCTTGAAGTTCTTGCGGTTGTGGCCGGTGCTGATGTAGTCGTTGACGTTCAGCCCGCTGAGCGCCAGCGTCTGCGCATAGGTCTGGGACACGCCCGCCGGCGCGTTCGGATCCTGCGAGAACAGCGCCTTCACTACCTCCGGCGGGGTCACGAAATCGGTGTAGACCGGGTTCTTTTCGTAGTCCCAGCGCAGGCCGATGTTCAGCTGCAGGTGATCGTTGACCTGCCAGTCATCCTGGATGAACAGGCCAATCTGCTTGACCTTGGCACGCACCTCGGACTGCACGCCGGTGACGCCGGTGCTGGCCTTGGTGAACTGCGCCTTATACGGCGTGCTCGAGGGGAACGCCGGGTTGTCGATGGTGTAGGAGAACTGAGGGTTGATCTGCGCCGCGTCGGAAGCGTACAGGTCGATCTGCTTGTACTTGGCGCCCATCTTGATGGTGTGGTCACCCGCCCACTGCAGGCCGTCCAGGGTCAGGTTGTCCTCGATCGCCCAGCCCTTCTGGCCCTTCACCTGCGAGGCGAAGGCATCAGCCGCGCCAACCTGGACGAGTGTCTTCTCCTGCGGGCGGTTGGCGTCCGAGTCGCCGAAATCCGGTGCGGTGTAGATGATGCCGTTGCCCATGGTCAACGGCAGCGGATTGTTGAAGGCCTCCTCGTGGGTCACCATCAACTCGTTGTAGAAACGCTCACCGCTGTGGTTCCAGCGCAGCGCATAACGGCGGTCGGTGTTGTCCACGACCTTGCCGTGTACCTTCGCGGTCTGGCCACTGAACTGCTGCTGGGTTTCGTCGCGGTCCTGGAAGGTCAGTTCGATGCGATCGTTGTCAGTCGGCTCGAAGTCGATCTTGGCGAAGATCAGGTCCTGCTGGAACGGCTGGCTGGCCGGGCCGAGACCTGCGAGACCATCGGCGGGCAGATTGGCGGCCGACGGAGTGACGGCACCGTCCGGCGCGATGGTCACCGGCAGATCGAAGCGCTTGGCTTCGTAGGTGACGAAGAAATGGGCCTTGTCCTTGATGATCGGGCCACCCAGCGCGAAGCCGTATTCCTTCTCGGCCGAGTCTTCCTTGCTCTTGCCCGGCTGGCGTTCGGCCGGGGTCATCGCACGCATGCTTTCGTTGGTATAACGGTAGAAGGTCTCACCCTTGAACTCGTTGGTACCCGACTTGGTCGCAGCCGTGATCGCGGCGCTGGACACCTGGCCGTACTCGGCCTTGTAGTTGCCGGTGATGACCTTGTACTCACCGATGGCCAGCTGCGGGAACGGGTTGCCCGCACTGCCGGACTGGCCGGAGATGCCGCCACCCTTCACGTAGCTCTTCTGGCCCACACCATCGATATAGACGTTGGTGCCGTCGGAGTTGGTGGCACCGCCACGCAGCGAGGTGTTGCCCTTGGCATCGCGGGTGAAGATCATGCCCGGCACCGCGTCGGCGAACTCCAGGAAGTTGCGCGAGACCTGCGGCGTGGTCTGGATCTGCTGCAGGCTGACGGTCTTGCCGACTTCGGACGTGCGCACTTCCTGCAGCAGGGTCGGTGCGACAACGTTGACGGTGTCCAGGTTGGTGGCCGCGGTCGAACCCGGGGTGCTGCTGGCGGCACCGGCGAAGTTCAGGGTAGCAGTCGAGGCCACAGTGACGGTGACCTTCTGCGACTGGCCGTTGGCGACCACGTCATAGGTGCCCGGGTCCAGGCCCATCAGCGAGTAGCTGCCATCGGCACGGACGGTGCCGCGACGGACGGTGCCTGTGGCCAGGTTGGTGGCGGTCACTTCGGCGCCGGCCTGGGCGCCGGAAACCTGGCCGCGCAGGCTGGCATTGGCCGACTGCGCCATGACGTTCGGAGCGGCGGCCAGCATCAGGCAGCTGACCAGTGCGGTGCTCAGCAGCCGGCGCGCCGGCGTGCGGAAGGTGGTGTGCATCATCAACTCAATCTCCGGGTGGCGGTAACCGCTCGCGCGGTCCCTGCGATCAATCAAAAAAGAAGGAACGCCTCTGGCTTCAATGGCCCGATGGCGGAGTGGTGGAATCGCGAACTATCAAGCGGGGAACCAGGGTCTGCTTGTCCCCTGTCCCGTCCGTGGAGGTGCCGTCCATCAACTGCAGCAGGCGCGTCATGGCCCGGTCGCCGAGCTCGGCGATGCTGACCTGCATGGTGGTCAGCGACGGGTGGACGAAACGCGCCAGTGGAATGTCATCGAAACCCGCCAGGGCGACATCGGTCGGAACACGGACACCGGCCTGCGTGAATGCATACAGGCATCCCAGGGCCATCATGTCGTTGGCGGCGAACACGGCATCAGGCAGCGCTCCGGCTGCCAGCAACTCCTGACCGGCGCGATGGCCGGAAGCTTCGTCGAAATCACCGGGCAGCTCGATGCCCTCGGCGCCACCGCCAAAAGCCGCCAGCGCGTCACGGAAGCCGCGCAGGCGCTCGCGCGCGTCGAAGTTGAGATCCGGGCCAGAAATGAAAGCGATGCGACGGTGGCCGGCGTCAAGCAGATGGCGGGTCATCGCCATCGCACCGGCATGGTCGTCGATGCTCAGCACCGGGTGGTCCTGCCCGGGCAGATAGGTGTTGATCAACACCGTCGGCAACGACTGCGGCAGGTTGTCGGTCAGGAAACCGGGGCTCTCGGCATAGGGCGAGAGCACCAGCAGGCCGTCGACGCGGCCGCGCATGGCGCGCAGGGCCGCGCCCTGCTGCTCCTGGTCACCGTGGTAGCTGGACACCAGCAGGTGCTGGCGACGGCTACGGGCGACATTGTCGATGCCACGCATCAGTTCGGAGAAGAATTCGCCGTACAGGTCAGGCAGTACCACGCCCACCGTATTGGTGCGGCGGCTGCTCAGGCTGCGGGCGGCGGCGTGCGGGGTGTAACGCAGCCGTGCGGCCACCTCCAGCACAAGCTGGCGGACCGGTTCGGCGACATTTTCATGCCCGTTGAGCGCGCGGGAAACCGTGGCCACGGAGACCCGGGCTTCGCGAGCGACGTCTTTGATTGTGATAGCTGCCTTGTTCACGAAGCCGCCCTCCACGGCTTGGACCTACCAGCATTGGCGCGGAATGTAAGCGTTTCCATCTGGGCTTGTAAACAGTCCGTTAGGCGAATGTCCCGAAATGGACATGGAAATCTGTCTGCAGCGAGCCCCCGCAGGGACCCGCCAGGACAGCGTGGGACAAGGGCTCAGCCCTGTTCTGACGGGGTCTGCGCGCGGATGGACAACGCGTGGATATCGGTCTCCATCATCGTCCCCAGCGCGGCGTACACCGCGCGATGCCGGGCCAGCGGGCCCAGTCCGGCGAAGCGTTCACTGACCACATGTACGTTGAAATGGCCGCGGCCATCGCGCGCACCGGCATGGCCGGCGTGGCGATGGCTGTCGTCCTCGATCTCGAGCACGCTCGGCGCCAGCGCATGCTGCAGCGCATCACGCATTCGCGAGATCCGTTCCGCGTTCACGGCAACACCTTCCGGAACGGTCGCACCTGCACGCGGGTGTAGACGCCGGCGGCCACGTACGGGTCGGCGTCGGCCCAGGCCTGGGCCTGCAGCAGCGACTCGAACTGCGCGATCACCACCGAGCCGCTGAAACCGGCCGGGCCGGGGTCTTCACTGTCCACCGCCGGGCAGGGGCCGGCCAGCAGCAGGCGTCCCTCGTCGCGCAGCGCGTGCAACCGCGCCAGGTGTTCCGGCCGCGCCTGCAGCCGCTGCGCCAGCACATCCTGGCCGTCATACCCTTCGATCACATACCACACCGGCATTTCCTCGCTTGCGTTGTCGGGTCCGCAGATTCTAGCCAATGCGGCCCCTGCCCCGGCCCGGCTGGACACTGGCGCAACAAAGGCTTACCCTAGACTCCATTGCATGTGGCTGGATGCAGCAGCCCGTCGGTTTTTGCGGCCAACGCAGCCCCCGACGACCGTCCCGCTGCTTCAAACCGGACCACCTGGCCGGGCCACGTAGACGACCTCCCCGTAGTTCCGTCGCTGCCGTTTCCTGCGGCGCGTCCTGCTGTTTGATATGTGTGGAATCGCGCCGATCCCGGCGTGTCTGGTGCCCTGGGGCTCCGTGGCGTTGGCCCGGCGAACCCGGTGCCGCGACTGGTCCGTTGCAATCCTGATGTCCATTAGATGACTTCCGAACTCGCGCTCGACGCGAACCCGCCAACCCGGCCGCCCGCCCCCCAGCAGCAGGAAATGCCGCTGGCCGTGGTGCATGGGCAACCGGTCCTGCAGATTCCGCAGGACCTGTACATTCCGCCGGACGCGCTGGAAGTCATCCTGGATGCCTTCGAAGGCCCGCTGGACCTGCTGCTGTACCTGATCCGCCGCCAGAACCTGGATGTCCTGGACATTCCCGTCGCCGAGATCACCCGGCAGTATGTGGAATACATCACCGTGATGCGCGAGCTGCGCTTCGAGCTGGCCGCCGAGTACCTGGTGATGGCCGCGATCCTGGCCGAGGTGAAGTCGCGCATGCTGCTGCCGCGCCCGGTCAGCGAGGAAGGCGATGAGGCCGACCCGCGCGCCGAGCTGGTGCGCCGGCTGCAGGAATACGAACGTTTCAAGCAGGCCGCCGAGGACATCGACGCCCTGCCCCGCCAGGACCGCGACACCAGCCTGGCCCATGCCTTCATGCCCGAACGCGCTACGGTGAAACTGCCGCCGCCGGTGGACCTGAAGGAGATGCTGCTGGCGCTGCACGACGTGCTCAAGCGCGCCGAGCTGTTCAGCGGCCACGCCATCAAGCGTGAGGCACTGAGCGTGCGGCAACGCATGGGCGAAGTGCTGGGACGCCTGGAAGATGGCAAGTTCTATCGTTTTGAAGGCTTGTTCACGGCCGAAGAAGGCAAGCTGGGCGTGCTGGTCACGTTCCTGGCGGTGCTGGAACTGGCCAAGGAACAGCTGCTGGACATCGTCCAGGAAGAACCGCTGGCGCCGATCTACGTGAAATCGCTGGCCGCCGGCAACACCAACGCCCCGCTGCAGTTCAGCAGCGAGTTCGACGACAACGACGCCGCCAATGCAGACGAGTGAGCGCTGACTGCCGATGGATCAATTGCTGATCAACCGCATTGTCGAAGGTGCGCTGCTGGCCTCCAGCCAGCCGCTCACCCTGGCCCAGCTGAAGGACCTGTTCCCGGAAGAGGAACCGGCACCGCCGGGCAGCATCGAACGCGCACTGGAACGCCTGCGCGAAGCCTGCGAAGGCCGCGGCGTGGAACTGGTCGAGGTCGCCTCCGGCTTCCGCTACCAGGTCACCGGCGAAGTGCATGGCTGGATCAGCCGGCTGTGGACCGAACGCAAGACCCGTTACACCCGCGCCACCCTGGAAACCCTGGCGCTGATCGCCTACCGGCAGCCGATCACCCGCGGCGAGATCGAGCAGGTGCGCGGCGTGGCGGTCAGCAGCAACATCATCCAGGCGCTGGAAGAACGCGAGTGGATCCGCGTGGTCGGCCACCGCGACGTACCCGGCAAGCCGGCGCTGTTCGGCACCACCAAGGGCTTTCTGGATTATTTCGGCCTGAAGCGATTGGATGAGCTGCCGCCACTGTCGGAACTGAAGGACCTGGGCGAGCTGGAACCCCAGCTGTCCCTGGACCGCGATGCACCGGCAACGGCAAGCGCCGACGGTCCTGACATCTCGGCCGGCGACGAAGGCGCTGCCGCGAACGATGATGCCGGCCTGGCCGGCAGTGACACCCCCGATTCCGCCGACGCAGCCCCTGCGCCGGCTTCCGATGAGCAAGCACCTTCGCCCCTCGATGATGGGCACCCCGATTCCGCGCCGGGCGAGCGCGCGGTGCCAGTGAACGAACGCGAAGACAACGCCGTCGCGATGACGACCGTGGCTGTTGACCAAGCCGATTCCGAACCAGAGGCCGACCCCGAAACCGTCGGCCGGAGCAAAACTGATGAGTGACACCCCTCGCAAGCTGTCGTTGAACAAGCTCTCGCTCAAGCGCGAAGCCACCTCCGAACAGTTCAAGTTGGAAGAACGCCTGCACAAGGTGCTGGCACAGGCCGGCCTTGGCTCGCGCCGCGCGCTGGAACAGCGCATTGCCGAAGGCCTGGTCAAGGTCAACGGTGAAGTCGCGCAGACCGGCATGTCGGTCAAGAGCGGCGACAAGATCGAACTGGATGGCCGTGGCTTCGTCGCCACCGCCCTGGCCGAGCCGTCGCGCGTGCTGGTCTACAACAAGCCGGAAGGCGAAGTGACCACCCGCGATGATCCGGAAGGCCGCCCGACCGTGTTCGAATCGCTGCCGCCGCTGAAGGGCGCGCGCTGGATCGCGATCGGCCGCCTCGACATCAACACCACCGGCCTGCTGCTGGCCACCACCGACGGTGAACTGGCCAACGCCATGATGCACCCGTCGTTCGAGGTCGAGCGCGAATACGTGGTGCGCGTGCGCGCGCCGGAAGGCGAGGAAAAGGTCTCCGACGCCATCGTCGACCGCCTCACCCGTGGCGTCGCGCTGGAAGACGGTCCGGCCAAGTTCGACGAGATCGAACGCATCGGCGGCACCGACTCGCACGACTGGTTCCGCGTCGTGGTGAAGGAAGGCCGCAACCGCGAAGTGCGTCGCCTGTGGGAGTCGCAGGGCTGCCAGGTCAGCCGCCTGAAGCGCACCCGCTACGGCAAGGTGAGCCTGCCGCGCGAACTGGCCCGTGGCCATTCAGTGGAACTGGGCACCGCGCAGGTTGAAGCCCTGCGCGCGCAGCTGAAGCTGGAAGAAGGCGCACCGTCGGCACTGACCCTGCAGCCGGTGATCGGCCAGCGCCGCGCCGCCAAGACCACCGTGCGCGTGCGCGAAGGTGGCCGCGGCAACGCCTACGTCAACGGCCACAACACCGCCGACGAAGGTCGCGAGCTGCGTCGCTTCGACAACGTGCGCGAAGACCGCGGCCGTGGTCGCGGCGGCAAGGGCGGCGGCTTCAAGGGCGGCCTGACGGTCAGCGGCGAAGCGGCAGCCAAGCAGTCGCAGAAGCCGTTCAAGCAGCGTGCCCAGAAGAACGACCGTTCGCTGCCGGAAGGCAATCCGGCCGCGTTCCGCACCTGGTACGTGCCGGATGGCGTGAGCACCGGCCCGAGCGGACATCGCAATGCCGGTCCGGGCGCACGTGGCCCGGGTGCCCGTGGTCCGGGCGCAGGCGGCCAGGGCCGTCCGTACGGCAAGCCGAAGGGTCCGGGTGCTGGCGCCGGTGGCGGCCAGGGCCGTGGCGGCTTCGGCGGTGAAGGCCGTGGCGGCGCAGGCGGCCAAGGTCGTCCGGCCGGCGCGGGCAACCGCTCGCAGGGCCAGGGCAACAAGCACCCGTACGGCCATCCGGGCAATGCCCCGAGCTTCCCGTCCGACCACGCCACCCCGGGCTTCAACCCGTATGGCAGCCCGAAGCCGGCGCAGGGCGCCCGTCCGGGCGGTCGCGGTCCGGGCGGTGGCAACAACCGTGGCCCGGGCGGTAACCGTGGTCCCGGTGGTCCGGGTGGCAACCGAGGCCCGGGCGGCCCCGGTGGCAACCGCGGTCCGGGCGGCCCGCGCCGCAGCGGCCCGCGCGGCGGCTGATCAGCGATCCGACTGAAATGAAAAACCCCAGCTCCGGCCGGGGTTTTTCTTTAAAAAGGGGACGGAGGGGATTAAGTCGTTTTTGCCACGGCGTGTGTCGAAGGGGCGAAAGCGACTTAATCCCCTCCGTCCCCTTTTGCGTGGCGCTGGAACGCGGCGGGTGTGGTGCCGGTCATGCTGCGGAAGAAGGCGATGAACGGGCTCTCGGCGGAGAAGCCGGTGTCCTGCGCCACATGCGCGACGCGATGGCCGAGCAGCAGCAGCTCCATGGCCCGCATCAGGCGCCATTGCTGGCGCCAGGCCTGGTAGCTCATGCCGGTATCACGCTGCATTAGCCGGCCAACGGTACGCACGCTCAGGTCCACACGCGCGGCCAATTCGCCCAGTTCGGGCGGCAACTGTTCGGCCAGCGGCAGACAACGTGCGATCCGCGGATCACGCGGCAGAGGCAGGTCCATCGGCGCCACCGGTGCAGCGACGATTTCCAGCACGCACAACGCCAGTTGATGGTGTGCGCGCGGCGACTGCCAGTCATGGTCGAACGGTGCCTGCGCGATCGGCTCCAGCAAGGCCTGCAGCAGCGGACCCACGCCGATGATGGCCGGCTGGCGGGGCAGCTGGGCCGACAGGGTGGCGTCGAAGTACAACGAACGGTAGTCGACCGCCTGGCGCATCTGCGCGCGATGGCGCAGCCCACCCGGAATCCACGCTGCGCGCGCGGGCGGCAGCAGGCTGACGCGATCACCATAGGTCAGGCGCGTACAGCCCTGCCGGGTGTACAGCAGCTGCGCGCGCGCATGCTGGTGCCAACCCGAGTCGTGATCCGCCAATGAGGCCGCGATACCCAGCACCGGAGCGCCCCAGGCATCGGCGTCGAAGTGTGCATCCGGCTGCAACCAGGCCATGTCTTATTTCATGTATTCGATGACAGGATATACAGAGTGCGCCATTGCGGACGCGACCACAATGCGCGGCCCTGTTCCTGGAGCGCCCGCATGTCGCGCCGCCTGTTGCTGCTCACCATTGCACTGCTGATGTTTCCGCAGTTGGCACAGACCCTGTACAGCCCGGCCCTGGCCGATCTGGCCGAACGCTTCGCCCTGCCGCCGAGTGCCGCCAGCCAGGCCATGAGCCTGTACCTGTTCGGCTTCGCTGCAGGCGTGCTGCTGTGGGGGCGTCTGGCCGATCGTATCGGTCGTCGCCCTGCCCTTCTCTGTGGCCTCGGCGTTTTCGCAGCGGGCGCATTGGGCGGGCTGGTGGCTGGCAGCTTCGGCCACGTGCTGCTGGCCCAGGCGTTGGCCGCAGTCGGCGCCGCCGCCGCTTCGGTGGTGACCCAGACCGTGCTGCGCGACCATCTGCAGGGGCCAGCGTTGGCCCAGGCATTCTCCTGGATCGGCATGGCCCTGGCCCTGAGCCCGGCCATCGGTCTTGCACTGGGCACGCTGCTGGTCGCCGCCAATGGCTATCTCGGCGTACAGTCCGGCCTGCTGCTGATAGCTGTCCTGCTGGCAGTCGCATGCCTGGCTGGCCTGCGCGAAAGCCGCCCTGCACATATCCCGCACACGCCCATGCTGCCGCTGCTGCGGGAACTGCTGCACGATCGCTGGATCTGGTCACACGCGTTGCTGGTGATGGCCTTCAACGTGGCGATGTACAGCTGGTATGCACTCGGCCCCTTCCTGTTTGCGCGCCTGCACTGGCCAGCCACCTGGTTCGGCGCCAGCGGCGCGGTGCTGGCATTGGGCTCGGCACTGGGCGCGTGGGGCAATGGCCGCCTGCTGCGTGCAGGCGTTGCCGCAACCACGCGCATCCGCATCGCCGCAGGCCTGGTTCTGACGGGAGGCCTGCTGGCCGCGCTGCTGCATGATCACCCTGCCCTGGTCGCGGCGATGGTGCCGGTGGTGACTGGCTTCGGCCTTGCCATTCCCAATGTGCTCGGCCAGGCCCTGCGCGGCTATCCACACTGTCTCGGCAGCGCAGGCGCGCTGTTCGGCCTGCTTTACTACCTGTTGATCGGCGCGGCAATGGCGTTGGTCGGTGCAGTGCAGCTGCTGGCACCGACCCTCATCGTGTGTGGCCTGCTGGCCTTGTGGCTGCAGCGGGATCGGTCAGTCGACGGCGGAAGGCCTGGCTGCCGATCGCAACGATGAAAGACTCGCTCCTGCTGCCACGCGGGCAGCAGTGGCCCCGAGGTCCCTGCCCCGGGGCCTGGATCAGAGAACAGCGGGTTACTGCACGTTGATCACTTCGTCCATCGGCGCGAGGAAGTTGCCAGGACTGTTGCGCGACGCTGAGATCACATAGGTCCCGGGTGTTGCGATGGTCGCGGTGCAATGGCGGATGGGCGTGGTGTTGCCACCGTCGTAATTGTCATTGGTACGGCACAGGAACTGACCATTGGCATAGACCGAGAAATTACTCGTTCCATCCACCTGGCCGCCGCCTGTGATGTAGATTTCCGACGGCGAGCCAGCCACACGCGGCAGGGTGCCGATCTCGAATCTGGCCGTCACCGGATGCGGCAACAGGCTAGGACACGGCACAACGAGTCCGCTGTCAGACAGGCAGACCTCGGCGTGGGCGATGGCGGGCGTGGCGATGAGGGCCACGAGCAGCACGGACGTTCTGAACTCCATTCCAGCGTCTCCAATGATCCCAGCAGAATCGCTGGGACGTCCCTGTTAGGCATTGCGGGGTTACTGCAGGGTCAAGGAAACGTAAATGCATGAGCGCCCACAGCATCGGATGGCCGCAGGATCCCCTGTGGGCGGCGCGTTTCACGCCTCCACTGCCGTTGGAACCCATCCCTGACCGATGACCTCATGTCGATGCAGGATGCTCACCGTCGCGCGGCACTTTTCCAGCGCGGATCGACGCTCACACCGCATGTTAGGAATTGCTGCAAACACAAGGCATTGTGCGCCACGCCCGGAATTCACATCAGGACGCTGGCTATCGTGCGCGCTCTCCCACACCAGGCAGATGCCCATGATCACCATTACCGCCGAACAGGCACGCGCCAACGCCGATGCCGCCAAGCGCCCGATCGAACAGTTCTACCGCGACCTCGACAACTCGATCCAGATCGGCTCGGAGAATGGCCGCCGCTATCTCGTGTTCGGCTTCAGCCAGGTGATGGCCAGCGAGCAGCTCGTCGAAGACGTGACCGCACAACTGCTCAAGAATGGTTTCAGTGTCGAACGGTTGTTGAGCGATTCCGAACAGCACTACATCCGCATCAGCTGGGGATCTGCCGAGCCGTCGCGCCTCAGCGCCGGCTGAGGGTGAACGCGGTGCCGTCCACGCCCAGGTCCCAGCCCTTGCCGGTACCGGACAGGGCCAGCGAGATATCACCCTTGGTCATCACCTGTGCGTTACTGGACTTCACCGCACCGGCATGCGCGCCGACCGAGGCATAAGTACCCAGCAGTTCGTTGACGCTGACCGCGCCGGTGAAGCTGCCACGCCCGTTGGTGATCTTCGACTTGCCCACGGTCAGGCCGCCGCCCTTCATCTGGATGCGCACCGGCATGCTGGCGCCGTTGCTGCAGGTGACCGTGCCATTGCCGGAGGCGGTCTTGTAGATCAGCGACCAGCCGGAGAGGTTGTAGCGCAGCTCGCAGTCGAGGTTGCCGGCGGCGTGCGCGGCCGGGGCCAGCGATGCGGCGGACAGCGCCAGCAGCAGGGCGAAGGACGTGTTCATGGCAGGACTTCCAGTTCGGTCGGACTGGCGGCGAATCTAGCAGCGCGCGCGTGCACGTTGAATGCAGGCGCGCGCGCTGGTGCGGCGGCGTTCAGGCCGTCGCTCAGGCCTGCTCGTCCAGGTGGAAGGCATCGGCATCAAGCATCGCCGGAAAGCGCGCGCGGTGTGCGGCCAGCGCCTCGGCCGAGATGGTGGTGGTGACCACCTGTTCGCGCTCGCGGATTTCCACCTGTGGCTGGCCGAGGAAGTCGATCACCGCGCTGTCACCGGCGTAATGCAGCTGGTTGCCATCGACGCCGACACGGTTCACCGCGGCAACGAAGCACAGATTCTCGATCGCACGTGCACGCAGCAGTGTCTTCCACGCATAGGCACGTGCCGACGGCCAGTTGGCGACGAAGATCTGCAGGTCGAAATCCAGCTGCTGTGGACGTTCAACGTTGTAGCGGTTGCGGCAGAACACCGGGAAACGCAGGTCGTAGCAGACCTGCGGATTGATCCGCCAGCCCTTCCATTCCACGCTCAGGCGCTCGCGACCGGCCGCATAGCGCTCGTGCTCGCCGCCATAGCGGAACAAGTGGCGCTTGTCGTAGTACTGCAGCTCGCCGTCGGGCGTGGCGAACAGCAGGCGGTTGTAGACGCCCTCGCCCTCGCGCAGCTGCACGCTGCCGATGACCGCCGCGTTCAAGGCCTTGGCCTGCTCGCGCACCCAGGCCACGGTCGGGCCGTCCATGCCTTCGGCCTGGGCGATGGCGTCGTTGGAGAAGCCACTGGTGAAGGTCTCCGGCAGGATCACCAGGTCGGTGGTGCCCGCCAGCGGTGCCAGCAGCGCGCCGTAGTACTCACGGTTGCCCGCCGGGTCATGCCAGCGGGTGTCGCCCTGGACGAGGGAAATGCGCAGGTCCTGCATGTTCACGCCTCCGCTCAGAGCAGGCGCAGGCGTTCGATCGCCGCGTCCATCGTTGCTTCATTCTTGGCGAAGCACAGGCGCACCAGGCGCTGGCCGGCCGGCGGGTTCTCGTAGAACGGCGACAGCGGAATGGCAGTGACGCCCTTCTCGATGGTCAGCCACTTCACGAACTCATGGTCCGGCAGGTCGCTGATGGCCGAGTAGTCGACCAGCTGGAAGTAACCGCCCGGCACCGGCAGCGCCTTCAGCCGGGTGCTGGCCAGCTGTTCGCGGAAGCGATCGCGCTTGGCCTGGTAGAACGCACCCAGCTCCAGGTGGTGTTCGGGCTCATCGCGGATCATCGCGGCGAAGCCGTACTGCGCCGGGCCGAAGCTGGTGAAGGTGTTGTACTGGTGCACCTTGCGGAACTCGGCGGTCAGCGCCGGCGGGGCGATCGCATAGCCGATCTTCCAGCCAGTGCAGTGGTAGGTCTTGCCGAAACTGGAGATGACGAACGCGCGCTCGCGCAGTTCCGGGTAGCGCAGCGCCGACTCGTGGCGGCGACCGTCATAGATGATGTGTTCGTACACCTCATCGGAGATCAGATAGATCTGCGTGCCGCGCAGCAGCTCGGTCAGCGCCTGCATGTCCTGCGCCGACAGCATCGCACCGGACGGATTGTGCGGGGTGTTGACGATCAGCATGCGGGTACGCGGGGTGATCGCCGCACGCACGCGGTCCCAGTCGACGGCGAAGGTCTGCGGATCCAGCGACACATGCACGGCCTTGGCGCCGGCCAGATCGATCGCCGGTTCATAGCAGTCATACGCCGGGTCGAGCACGATCACTTCCTCGCCCGCACGCACCACAGCGTGAATAGCGTTGAAGATGGCCTCGGTGCCGCCGCTGGTGACAGTGATCTCGCTGTCCGCATCCACCTGCGCGCCGTAGCAGTCCAGCGCCTTCTGCGCGATGGCCTGGCGCAGCGGCGCCACGCCCGTCATCGGCGGGTACTGGTTCAGCCCGGCGGCCATCGCCCTGGCAGTCTCGTCGACCAGGCGCTGCGGCGCCGAAAAGTCCGGGAAACCCTGGCCCAGGTTGACCGCGCCGTGTTCGGCAGCGAGCTGGGACATCACGGTGAAGATCGTGGTACCGACTGGGGGCAGATTGGTGTTGGGTTGCATCGGCTGGGGTTTTTGGGGAGACCGGCCCCTTATTTTACGAAATCCCTGCTTGGGTTGGGCCGGCCGCGGGCCGCCAACCCGGGACTATCTGCGACGCTTGGTCGCGCCTGCCGGCCAGCGGCCGGCACTACCGTATGCATTCACCGCTACAATTGCCGCCGCACTCCGGCATGAAGACCCTGCCCCTTGAACACCCCTGCATTGCTGGCCGCCAGCGGCCTGAGCTTTTCCCGCAATGACGAGCCGGTGTTCGGCCCGCTGGACTTCCATGTGGACGCCGGCGAAGCCCTGCTGGTGCAGGGCGGCAATGGCGCCGGCAAGACCACCCTGCTGCGCGTGCTGGCGGGCCTGGCCCGGCCTGGTGCCGGGCAGGTGCAGATCGATGGCAGGCCGGCCGGCAATGCCGAGCGCGCGCGTTACGTCGCCTACCTCAGCCACCTGCCCGCATTGAAGCCCGATCTGGACACGCTGGAGAACCTGCATTTCCTGTGCGGCCTGCACGGCCGTCGCGCACGGCAGATGCCGGGCAACGCGCTGGCCATCGTCGGCCTGGCCGGTTATGAGGACACTCTCGTTCGGCATCTGTCCGCCGGACAGAAGCGGCGGCTGGCACTGGCACGCATCTGGCTGTCACCGGCGCCGTTGTGGCTGCTCGACGAACCCTATGCCAACCTCGACCTGGAGGGCATCACCCTGGTCAACCGGATGATTTCCGCGCATCTGCGTGCCGGCGGCGCTGCACTGGTCACCACCCACGGCGCCTATGCCGCACCACCGGTGCGTACCCGCCAGCTCGACCTCGGCGGTACCGCATGATCGCGCCAGGCACCGAACCGGGCCTGTGGCAGACCGCAGCGGCCCTGCTCAAGCGCGACCTGCGCCTGCTCTGGCGCCGCCGCGGCGATGCGCTGCAGCCGCTGCTGTTCGCGGTACTGGTGGTGGTGCTGTTCGCGCTCGCCCAGGGCCGCGAACCGCAACTACTGGCCGCCACCGCCGGCGCGGTGCTGTGGCTGGCCGTGCTGCTGGCCGGCCAGCTGTCACTGGATTCACTGTTCCGCTCCGATGCCGAAGACGGCTCGCTGGAGCAATGGCTGCTGGCGCCGGTGCCGCTGGCCTGGCTGGTGCTGGTGCGCGTGCTGCTGCACTGGGCCACCACTGCGCTGCCGCTGATCGTGGTCAGCCCGTTGCTGGCCGAAATGCTGCATCTGCCGCATGACCAGCTGCCGATGTTGCTGGCATCGTTGCTGCTGGGAACACCGTTGCTGAGCCTGATCGGTGGCGTGGTCGCTGCACTGACCGTAGGCATCCGGCGCTCTGGTATTCTCGTGGCGTTGCTGTCGTTGCCGCTGTACGTGCCGGTACTGGTGTTCGGTGCAGGCAGCCTGGCAGCGGCGGGACGCGGACAGGATCCGGTCGGTGCGCTGCTGATGCTGGGCGCCGGTCTGCTGGTCGCGCTGGTGCTGGCGCCGTTGGCCACCGCCGCTGCAATACGTATTTCTCTGAGTTGACCGAGCTGAGAGCCAATCCACCCCTGCTGGATAGCCGCCACGCATGAATCCGATTGTCCGCTGGTTCCACCAACTCGGTTCGCCTCCCACGTTCGACCGTTTCGCTGCCCGCTGGTCGCGGGTGTTCTACCTCGCGGCGGTGCCGGTGCTGCTGGTCGGCATATGGCAGGCGCTGCTGGTGGTGCCGCCGGAAGCCAAGCAGCTGGACAGCTTCCGCATCCTCTACATCCACGTGCCCAGTGCCTGGATGAGCCTGTTCGTGTTCGCGCTGATGGCGCTGTATGCCGCCATCGCGCTGATCTGGCGGATCAAGGTCTGCGAGATCCTGGCCATGGCCTGCGCACCGATGGGTGCCGGTTTCACCCTGATCACCCTGTTGACCGGCAGCATCTGGGGCAAGGGCACCTGGGGCACCTGGTGGGACTGGGACCCGCGCATGACCAGCGAGCTGGTGCTGCTGTTCCTGTACCTGGGCGTGATCGGCCTGTACCACGCCATCGAGGACCGCCGCAGCGCCGCACGCGCAGCCGGCCTGCTGGCCATCGTCGGCGTCAGCCTGCTGCCGGTGATCCGCTATTCGGTGGACTGGTGGGGCGGCCTGCACCAGCGCCAGTCGATCAACGTGTTCGGTGAATCGGCGATCAGCAGCGCGATGATCGCGCCGCTGTGGTGGATGGTGATCGGCACCAAGTTCTGGTTCGCCGGTTCGGTGCTGGCCAAGGCCCGTGCCGACAATCTCGACCGCGAGGCCGGCAAGGCCTGGGTCGGCGGCCGCGTCGATGCCGCACGTCCGGCCGGGGAGGCCCAGCCATGACCCACCTGCCCTATGTGATCGGCGCCTACGCCGTGTTCGTGCTGGTACTCGGCGCCGATGCCATCGGTTCGTGGCTGCGCCTGCGCGTGGCACGCCGGTTGGCGCTGGCACGCCAGCAGCGGCAGCAGACCCGCGCCGTCAAACAGGACGCTGCGGCGCCGCTGTCGACGGAGCTGGAACGATGACGCCGGTACAACGTCGCCGCCTGGTCTGGGTACTGCTGGCCCTGCTCGCCTCCGGGCTGGCCACCGCGCTGGTGGCGATGGCGCTGGAACGCAACATCGCCTACCTGTACACGCCTTCGGAAGTGCTGCGCGGCGATGTCGATGCGCAGTCGCGGTTCCGCCTGGGCGGCATGGTGGTGAAGGGCTCCTTCAACCGCCCGGTCGGTTCGCTGGAAGCACGTTTTGAAGTGACCGACGGCGATGCCCAGCTGGCGGTGACCACGTCGCGGATCCTGCCGGACATGTTCGCCGAAGGCACGGCGGTGGTTGCCAGCGGCCGCCTGCAGGACGATGTGTTCGTCGCCGACGAGGTGCTGGCCAAGCACGATGAGAAGTACGTGCCGAAGGAAGTGGCCGACAAGATGGGCGACGCACATCGCAAGCACGACGTGCCGGTGACGGCACCCGAGGTGCGCTGAGTGCTGCCCGAACTGGGTCAGATCCTGCTGCTGTGCGCGTTGCTGGCCTCGCTGCTGCAGGCCGGCCTGCCGCTGGTCGGCGCGCAGCGCAACAACAACGCGTGGATGGCGGTGGCACGACCTGCCGCGTTCGCGCAGCTGCTGCTGGTCGCCGGCGCGTTCGCCGTGCTGACCGCTGCGTTCGTGCAGCAGGACTTCTCGGTGCGCTACGTGGCCGAGAACTCCAATTCGCTGCTGCCGATGATCTACCGCTACTCGGCGGTGTGGGGCGCGCACGAGGGCTCACTGCTGATGTGGGCACTGGTGCTGGCGCTGTGGACCGGCGTGGTGGCGCTGTTCTCGCGGCACCTGCCGGCACCGGTGCAGGCGCGTGTACTGGCGGTGATGGGCATCGTCAGCGTCGGATTCCTCGCCTTCCTGATCTTCACCTCCAACCCGTTCCTGCGCCTGAATCCGGCCCCGCTGGAAGGCCGTGATCTCAACCCGCTGCTGCAGGACCCCGGGCTGATCATCCACCCACCGATGCTCTACATCGGGTATGTCGGCTTCGCGGTGCCGTTCGCATTCGCCGTGGCCGCGCTGCTGGAAGGTCGTGTCGACGCACGCTGGCTGCGCTGGACGCGGCCGTGGACCAACGTCGCCTGGGGCTTCCTGACCCTGGGCATCGCGCTGGGCAGCTGGTGGGCCTATTACGAGCTGGGCTGGGGCGGCTGGTGGTTCTGGGACCCGGTGGAAAATGCCAGCTTCATGCCGTGGCTGGTCGGTGCGGCACTGATCCATTCGCAGGCGGTCACTGAGAAGCGCGGCACCTTCGGCAGCTGGACCCTGCTGCTGGCGATCGCGGCCTTCGCGCTGTCGCTGCTCGGCACCTTCCTGGTGCGCTCCGGTGTGCTGACCAGCGTGCATTCGTTCGCTGCAGATCCGTCGCGCGGCCTGTTCATCCTGGTGTTCCTGTCGGTGCTGGTCGGCGGCAGCCTGCTGCTGTACGCGCTGCGTGCCAGCCAGCTCAGCGTGGACGCCGACGATCCGCGCCGTGGCTTCACCGCCACCTCGCGCGAGACCCTGCTGCTGGCCAACAACCTGCTGCTGGCCACCGCCTGCGCGATGGTGCTGCTCGGCACACTGTATCCGTTGCTGGCCGATGCACTGTCGCTGGGCAAGATCTCGGTCGGCCCGCCCTACTTCGGCAGCCTGTTCCTGCTGCTGATGGCACCGATGATCCTGCTGCTGCCGTTCGGCCCGCTGGTGAAGTGGCAACGCGACCAGCCCTCGCGCGCGTTCGCGCTGCTGGCACCCTGGCTGGGGCTGGCGGTGCTGCTGGGTGCGCTGGCCTGGTGGCAGGCGCCGCAGAACGGCTGGAAGGCCGGTCTCGGTGTCGCTGCCGCGGTCTGGGTCGGCTTCGGTACCGCACGTTTCGTCTGGCAGCGACTGCGCGGCAATGGCCGCTTCACCGCCGAAATGCTCGGCATGATCGTCGCCCATGCCGGCATCGCCGTGTTCCTGGCCGGTGCGCTGCTGGTGGAAGCCCTGAACGTACAGCGTGAAGTGGCGCTGGCACCGGGCCAGCAGGTGGTGGTCGGCCGCCACGAAGTACGCTTCGAGGGCGTGGACCATCGCGAAGGACCGAACTTCATCGCCGACCGCGGCCACCTGCGCGTGTTCCGCAACGGCCGCGAGCTGGCCCTGCTGCATCCGGAAAAGCGCCAGTACGCCAGCGGCGGCCAGGTGATGACCGAGGCCGGCATCGATGCACGCCTCGATGGTGATGTCTACGTGGCATTGGGCGAGCCGCTGGGCAACAATGCATGGGCGGTCCGGGTGCACATCAAGCCGTTCGTGCGCTGGATCTGGCTGGGCGCGCTGTTGATGGCCCTAGGCGGATTCATCACCGCCGCCGACCGCCGCTTCCGTCGTCCGTAGGAGTTTCCATGTCCGAGTCCCCCGCCCCGCGCCCCTCCCGCCCGCTGCCGCCGGTAGCCATCGTGATCGGCGTGCTGTTCTTCTTCGGCCTGCTCGGGCTGATGATCTACGGGGTGATGAAATCGGGCGATCCGCAGCGCGACGTGCTGCCATCGGCGCTGATCGACAAGCCGGCGCCGGCGTTCGCGCTGCCGGTGCTGCACGACCCGGAAATGATCGTGCACAGCGACGAACTGCGCGGCGCGCCTTACCTGTTTAACGTGTGGGGCAGCTGGTGCGCGGCCTGCCGCGAGGAACACCCGGTGCTGACCCGTTTCGCCGAGAGCAAGCGCGTGCGCGTGATCGGCTACAACTGGAAGGATGAACCGACCGATGCCCTGCATTGGCTGGAACAGCTGGGCAACCCGTTCATGGTCGTGCTCAGCGACGTGGAAGGCCGCACCGCGATCGACTGGGGCGTGACCGCGGCACCTGAAACCTTCCTGGTCGATGGCAGCGGTGTCGTGCGCTGGAAGTACAGCGGTGCGATGACCCAGCGCGTGGTCGACGAGAAGCTGATCCCGGCACTGGAGAAGATCGAGAAGGCCCAGGGCAATGCCGGCAGCACGCTGCACACGGCGCCCTGAGCCCATGCGCTGGCTGCTGGCATTGCTGCTTCTGATGCTGCCCCTGGCCGTGCTGGCACAGCAGCCGTTGCATGATCCGCAGCCACTGCAGTTCCGCGATGGCGCCGAAGAACGCCGCTTCCACGACCTGGCCGCGCAGCTGCGCTGCGTGCAGTGCCAGAACCAGTCGTTGGCCGACTCGAACGCGCAGATCGCGCAGGACCTGCGCCGCGAGGTGCTGCAGCTGATGCAGCAGGGCCGCGACGACGCACAGATCAAGCAGTTCCTGGTCGCGCGCTACGGTGAGTTCGTGCTCTATCAACCGCCTCTACAGCCGGGCACCTGGCTGCTGTGGGGCGGTCCGCTGCTGGTGCTGGGCGCCGGCGCGCTGGTGGTACTGGGCATCGTCCGCCGCCGTGGCCGCACGGTTGCTGCCGCCCCCGCCAGCAAGACCGATGAAGGAGACGGATGGTGAGCCATTGGCTGCCGATGCTGGCTGGACTGGTGGCCGCACTGATGGCGGCGCTGGTGCTGTGGCCGCTGCGCCACCACGGTCGCCGCGGTTTCGTGGTGGGTGTGCTCGCGCTGGGCGTGTCCGGTGCCTGCCTGTATCTGCTGGTTGGTGATCCGCGTGCAGCACAGGTACAACCAACCCCGTCGGTAGCCACCCTGCGCGATGGCGTGCAGGCCCTGCAGGATGCACTGAAGCGAGACCCGCAGCGAGCCGATGGCTGGACGCTGCTGGGCCGGTCGCAGGCCGAACTGGGCAACGCCGCAGCCGCAGCGGATGCCTTCGCACGTGCTGCCGCTCTCGCCCCGGAAGACCCCGGCGTGCTGGTGGAAGCGGCGCAGGCACGTGCGCAGGCCGATGCCGGCAAGCAGTTCGATGACACCGCGATGGCCTGGTTGCAGCAGGCTCGTGCGCTGGCGCCCGATGCAGAGCGCGCCAGCTGGCTGCTGGGCATCGCCCTGCGCCAGCGCGGAAAGAATGCCGAGGCTGCCGACATCTGGAGCGGCCTGCTGCCACGGCTTGAGCCCGGCGCCGCGCAGGCGCTGCAGGCGCAGATCGCCATCGCCCGTGAGGCCGCCGGCCAGGCGCCCGATGCTGCCGCTGCGGCGCCACCGGCGCTGCTGCAGGTGCGCGTGCAACTGCCTGCGCTGAACAACGCCGAGTGGCCCGCCAGCACCCAGGTATTCGTGCTGGCCCGCGCCGTGGGTGGACCGCCGATGCCGGTGGCCGCACGCAAGCTGCCTCTGGCCGGTTTCCCGGCCACGGTCGGGCTGGGCGACGCAGACAGCCCGATGCCGACCGCACCGTTGTCCGCGCATCGCGAAGTGGAAGTGCTGGCACGCATCTCGCGCAGCGGCAGTGCCAACCGCGGCGAGGATGACCTGCAGAGCGTGCCGGTGAAGGTGAGCCTGCCGCATGAAGGCGTGGTGGAGCTGCGGTTCCCGTAGTGCCGGCCGCTGGCGGGCAACCACGTGGGCGCATCCAGATTCATGAGGTTGCCGGCCAGCGGCCGGCACCACCGGGTGCATCGCCGATGGAAACCAGCGTGTCGCCAGCTCCACATGCGGCCCCGCTAGAATGGCTGCATGACCGAATTCATCCCGCCCGGCACCCGCTTCCACGCCCTGCCCTCGCCGTTCCCGTTCAAGCGCGGTGGCGCCCTGCATGGCGCACGCGTGGCCTACGAAACCTGGGGAACGCTGGCCGCCGACGCCAGCAACGCGATCCTGATCGTGACCGGCCTGTCGCCGGATGCACACGCCGCTGCCAATGACGCCAACCCCGCAGTGGGCTGGTGGGAAGGCATGGTCGGCCCCGGCAAGCCGATCGATACCGACCGCTGGTTCGTGGTATGCGTGAATTCGCTGGGCAGCTGCAAGGGCTCGACCGGTCCCGCCTCGCTCAACCCGGCCACGGGCCAACCGTATCGCCTCGACTTCCCCGAGCTGTCGATCGAAGACGGCGCACGCGCCGCCATCGAAGTCGTGCGTGCCCTGGGCATCGAACAGCTGGCCTGCGTGGTCGGCAATTCAATGGGCGGCATGACCGCACTCGCGGTACTGATGCTGCACCCGGGCATTGCGCGCAGCCACGTCAACATTTCCGGCAGTGCGCAGGCACTGCCGTTCTCGATCGCGATCCGTTCGCTGCAGCGCGAGGCGATCCGCCTTGATCCACGCTGGAATGGCGGCCACTACGACGATGCCGAGTATCCCGAGTCCGGCATGCGCATGGCGCGCAAGCTGGGCGTGATCACCTACCGTTCGGCACTGGAATGGGATGGGCGCTTCGGCCGCGTGCGGCTGGATTCGGACCAGGCCGACGACGATCCGTTCGGCCTCGAATTCCAGGTGGAAAGCTATCTGGAAGGCCATGCACGGCGCTTCGTGCGCTTCTTCGATCCGAACTGCTATCTGTACCTGAGCCGTTCGATGGACTGGTTCGACCTGGCTGAGTATGCCGACGGCGACGTGCTGGCCGGGCTGGCGAAGATCCGGGTGGAGAAGGCGCTGGCGATCGGCGCCAACACCGACATCCTGTTCCCGGTGCAGCAGCAGCAACAGGTCGCCGACGGCCTGCGCGCCGGCGGTGCCGATGCGCGCTTCATCGGTCTGGAGTCGCCGCAGGGCCATGACGCCTTCCTCGTCGATTTCGAGCGTTTCGGCCCGGCCGTGCGCGGCTTCCTCGACGCGCTGTAAGTGGCATGGCGGCGTAACCTCGCGCTGGCCGCATTCGGTGCGTTGATCGCACTGACGGTCAGCGGCGTGCTGCCGCTGTGGCTGGGCGGTTGGTGCCTGCTCGCCAGCGCAGTGTCGTTCGGCCTGTACGGCCACGACAAGCGCGCGGCGCAGCGAAAGCAGTGGCGGATTCCCGAGCGCACACTGCAGTTGCTGGCCTTTGCCGGCGGTTGGCCGGGCGCGCTGCTGGGCCAGGCGCTGTTCCGCCACAAGCATCGCAAAGCCGGATTCCAGTGGGTGTTCTGGCTGTGCGTGCTGGCCAACGTGGCCTCGATCGCGGTGATGCTGCGCGAGTTCTCGCGGTAACCCTTCGAATGGGTAGTGCCGGGCGCGGGGCCGCCCATACCAAAACGAAAAAAACACCCAGAAGTTTGCGGCCCCCCGCCGGCCCACCCCAACAAA
>NZ_JBDJKU010000017.1:0-70244 GCF_039673015.1 Stenotrophomonas sp. TWI1409 | reverse complement strand
CGGCAACCCCATGAACGATGGCAGGATGTTGCAGTTGCCGGCCAGCGGCCGGCACTACCGGTAGATCCACGCCATGCGTGGATGGAAGCCGGCAGAATCAACCGCCGCCGCCCGCCAGTAGATCCACGCCATGCGTGGATGGAAGCCGGCAGAATCAGCCGCCGCCGCCCGCCTTCCAGTAGTACCGCACCACATGGAAGAACACCGGCGCGGCGAAGCACACCGAATCCAGTCGGTCGAGCATGCCGCCATGGCCCTCGATCATGTGGCCCCAGTCCTTGATGCCACGATCGCGCTTGATCGCCGACATCACCAGGCCGCCCCAGAACCCCATCAGGTTGATCAGCAGCGACAGGCCGAACGCCTGCAGCGGCGTGAACGGGGTGATCCACCACAGCGCCGCACCCAGCGCACTGGCACTCAGCACACCGCCCACGAAGCCCTCCACCGTCTTCGACGGCGACAGCTTCGGCGCAATCAGATGCCTGCCCAGCAGCTTGCCCCAGATGTACTGCAGCACGTCCGAAGACTGCACCACGATCACCAGGAAGGCGAACAGCAGCACGTTGCGCGACGGGTCATGGCCGGGCACGTGCAGGTTCAGCAGCAGCGGCACATGCGAGATGCAGAACACGCAGATCATCAACCCCCACTGCACCTTCGCGGTCCGCTCCAGGTAGTGCGTGGTATCACCGCCAATGGTCGACAGGATCGGCAGGAACAGGAACGCATAGACCGGAATCAACAGCGTGTACATGCCGTACCAGTCGATCCAGACCAGGTAGTACTGCCACGGCAGCACGATGTAGAACGCGGCCAGCAGCGCGTAGTAGTCGCCCGAGCGGGTCGGCGCCAGGGTGATGAACTCGCGCAGTGCGAACAGCGAGATGATCGCGAACAGCACGATCACCCCGGCACGACCGAAGAACAGCGCCAGCCCGACCACGATCGCCATCACCCACCACGCGCGGATGCGCGAGACCAGGTTGGCGATCACCGCGCTGGGCTGCCCACGCTGGCGCCAGCGCAATGTCTCGGCCACCAGCGTGGCCAGCACCAGCACCGCACCCACGCCAGCAAACAGCAGGCCGGTCTGCTGGCCGACACTCTGCGTGGCCAGGTCGCCGGACACATCGATCAGGAAGCTCATGCCCTGCCCCCGTTCGGCGCCAGGTCCAGCAGCGCCTGCCGGCTGCGGGCCAGGAAGGCGGCCTTGTCCTCGTCGGCCTGCAGCCGCAGCGGCGTACCGAAGGTGGCCGTGCACAGCAGCGGCAGCGGCAGGAACCGGCCCTTGGGCATCACCCGCTTCAGGTTGTCGATCCACACCGGTACGAATTCCAGCTCCGGGCGTTGCCGTGCCAGGTGATAGATGCCGCTCTTGAACGGCAGCAGCGGCTCTTCGCCCACGTTGCGGGTACCTTCCGGAAACAGAATCAGCGAGCAGTCTTCGTCCACCGCGTCACGCAGGGCCTGCAGTGGATCCTGCTGGCGATGGCCGGCCTCGCGCTCGACCAGCACGCCGTTGAACACCGCATCGATCAGGTAGCGACGCAGGCCATCGCGCTGCCAGTATTCGGCCGCGGCCACCGGGCGCACCTGGCGCCGCAGTGCCGGTGGCATCGACGACCAGATCAGCACGAAGTCACCATGGCTGGCGTGGTTGCCGTAATACACGCGCCGTTCGCTGGACGGCGCACAGCCGATCCACAGCGCGCGGGCGCCGGTCACTACATGGATCGCGCCACTGCAGGCGCGCGCAATCAATTCAGCGAACATCGGTCCCTCCCGTTCACGTCTGCGGCCACAACACGGCCAGCACCAGCAGTGCGAACTGCACTGCGGTCAGCAGGTACTGGCGCAGCAGCAGGCGACGCATGCCGGCCCAGCGCGCATCCCAGCCGCGCAGCGGCGCGTCGGGCTGCGTGCGGCGCAGGCCACTGGCGTGCAACAGCTGGTCGGTGCGGCGCGCGGCGGCGTCACCCTCCAGGCCTTCATCGCGCAGCAGCTGCAGCAGGCTGGCATCCAGCGCCACCCGCCACGCGTGGTAGATCTGTGCGATGCCCGCGGCAACACTGAGCAGCAACACGCCGGCGGCAATCATCGCCAGGCCAGGTTCGGTGCCGAGCAGCAGCAGCGCCACCAGCAGCAGGCCCAGCGACAGGCCGGCCGGCCAACGGCCCTGCCGCAGCAGCAGCTGCATGGTCGCCAGATCGGGAACCGTACTCACGTGCGTGCTCCCGCTGCAGCAGTGATGGCATGCAGATGCGCCGCGCCCAGCACGACGCCCGGACGTGCCGTGCGCACGATCGCCACCGCGGCATCGGTATCGGTGGCACGACCACTGCGCAGCAGCCAGGCCGCCACACTGGCAGCACTGCGCGAATAGCCCAGCGCGCAACACACCAGCAGCGGTCCGTGCGCGCGCAGCCGCTCGATCGCCTCGGCCGCATCGCGCAGCTGTTCTGGCGTGGGCACCACCAGGTCCAGCATCGGCACGCTGGCATACCCGGCGCCCGGCGCGCGGCAGGACAGTTCGGCACAGGCATCGACCACGCCGACCAAGGGTGCCGGCAATGCAGCGCAGGGAACACGCCCCAGCCATACACCGTCCATCACCGGCACCGGCTGCGGCGCACGCCGCGTCCACAGCCGCGAATTGATCCAGGCTGCGCCCAGGTACGGCGCCAGCAGCCAGCGTGCCGCCATTGCCAGACGTCCATCGGCGCGCTTCTGGAACACCGCCGTACCCAGCCCGGCATAGGCCAGCGCCACCAGCAGCAGCGATACCACCGGCCACAGCAGCCACAACGCCGCGCCACGCAGAAGCACCACCGGCACCAGCAATGCAGCGGCCCCCAGCAGGTACAGCGCTGCCAGGCGCCAACGTTTGGCGTCACGCGCGGTGCGCCAGGCACGCAAGGGTGGCGTGCCCTGCTGCGGCCACAGCCAGACGCACAGCCAACCGGCCAGCAGGCCGGTCGGGATATCGATGAAATGATGCTGGAATGTGGTCAGCACCGAGACGCCGATCAGCAGCGCCCACACATGCAGTACCCAACGCCACACCCCATGCAGGTACTGCGCGAATTTCACCCACAGCACGATCAGCAACACGATGTGCAGTGATGGCGCCTGGTTGAACGGCTTGTCGAAGCCCAGCAGTACATCAAACAACCAGCCGAACACACCGCCGATCTCCGGCCGCTCGAAACTGAAGCGCAGTGGCCACAGCAGGAAGCAGGTCACCGCGATCAACTGTGCACTGAACAACCGCAACGCATGCCGGTCCAGCTCCAACCGTTGCCGGCACAGGAAGAAGGAAACCGCATAGAACAGATCGATCGACCAGTACGGCACGATCGTCCACGGTACGAACGGAATCTGCGTTTCCCATCCGAACGCCATCACCGGCAGTTCGGCATGGCGGCCGGCCATCCAGTTGGCGAAGCCATAGCTGGCGAAGAAGAATGGGCCCAGCAGGGCCAGCCACAACAGGGCGCGCCGCCAGGGGCGCCCCTCTGCGGCCAGCGGGGATGCGGCGAGCGTCGCCATCACTCTGTCCGGCGCGCCAGCGACACCGTGAAGATGCCGAATTCGTCGATACGCTGCGCCACCTTCTCGAACCCGGCCAGGCGCACCAGCTCGTCCATTTCCTGCTGGGTACGGCGGCGCATCACCCACGCGGCGCCGCCACGGTGGCTGGTCAGTGCGCGTGCGATGAACTCCAGCTGCGGGTGCCACGGCTGGCCGGTGTAGGCCAGGTAGCCACCGACCGGCACCGTTGCAGCAATCCCCTGCAGCGATCGCAGCACCGCATCGTTGTCCGGGAACAATTCATACAGCCCCGAAACCACCGCCAGCGTGGGTGCGGGGTCCACGGTCGCCAGCTGCGCGGGATCGAACGCATCGCCCTGTTCGAAGCGGGCAATGTCGGTCGCGCCGAGGCGCTCGATCAGCGCCTTGCCCTGGGTCACGTTCAGATCGCTGAAATCGCGCAGCACGATGCGGTCCGCACGCTGCTCGCCCGTTCCCAACGCTTCCAGCACGTAGCGGCCATGACCAGCGGCCACGTCCAGCACGCGTACCGGCGCGCCCTGCCCGCGCAGGCGCTGGGCGGCATCGCGCAGCAGCTCCTGCAGGTGCTTGCCACGCACGCGGATGCCGCGCCAGCCGATCGCATCCAGATAGTTGCGATCGACCATGCGCCCCAACGGGCCCTTGCCGCGCGCCTCATCGCGATAGATGTAGTCGAGCGTGCTGCCCGAATCGAATCCGGTCTGCAGACCCAGCGCGATGCCTTCGGACAACGTTCCGCCGAAGCGCAGGCCGCCACGTACCACGCGCCAGCGCAGGTCGGCCAGGCTGTTGCGTTCCGGTGGCCAGGCCAGGATCTCCGATTCTTCGAAAGTCGGCCCATGGCGGTGCGCATCGCGCCGCGACAGTTCGCGCAGCGGCTCGGCGAAACGTGCCTGGATGAAACTGCGGATACGCGCCAGCGCCGGCGCCCGATCGCGCTCGCCCAGCGTGTCGTGGAAGAAGCCCGGCAGATGCACGCGCTCCTTGATCGGGCTGGACAGGCGCTCGTAGAAGCGGTCCTGCGGGCCACGGTGCACCACGAAATCCGAGCCGGACACCAGCAGCTGCACCGGCACGCTGATCGCCTGCGCATCGGCGACGATGCGGTCGGCCGCTTCGTACAGGCCCAGCAACACGCGCACCGAGATCGGCCGGGTGATCAGCGGATCGGTGCGGTAGCTTTCCACCCGCGCCGGATCGTGGGTCAGCCACTGCGGCTTGACGTAGCTGTTGACGAAGAAGTTGCCGCGCAGCTTCTGCATCAAGGCCAGGCCCGGGCGTGCGAACGGCACGTACAGCTTCACCTTGAACGCCGGCGAAGCCATCACCAGCGCACGCAGGCGTGGCGCGTAATCGTGCACCCAGGTGGCGGCGACCACCGCCCCCACGCTCTGCGCGATCACCACGATGTCCTGCACCGCGATGCCGTGCTCGGCACCGATGTGGGCGATGAAGCTGTCCAGATCGCGCACCAGCGCCGGGAAGCCCGGGGCATCGCCTCGTGCGCCGGGCGAACGCCCATTACCGCGTGCATCCCAGGCGAAGAAGGCGGTGTCGGGCAGGTCCAGCTCATCGACCAGGTGGGTGACCCGGCCAGAATGTTCATGGCCGCGATGCAGCAGCACGACAGCCTTGGTGGCTGGGGTCGCGGTGGTGCTCGCCCAGTACCGGTAGAACAGCGGTACCTGGTCGAAGCTGTGGAATTCCCGTTCCTGCGCCTGACGCATGCAATCTCCTGATTGTCTTTTTGTATCTGCTTGATTAATTCGGCGAAACCGCCGCTTCCCGCAGTCCGCGACGGACGCGATTGATCATCGTCAGCACGCACAGCACCGCCATGGCCGCGGCCACGCCAGTGACAGTCATCGCAGCCCCCCAGCCGAACGCCAGCAGCAGGCCCAACACGCCGATGACGAACGCGCGGTCGCTCTTGCCCATCGGGCCGTCATAGCGGCGGCTGGCACCGACCATCAGCCCCAGCACCCCGGTGTACTCGCTCAGGGCCGCCGTCCAGGCCAGCAGCCACAGCGCTTCCGGGCGCACGCCCGGCACGCTGAGCAGGCTCAGGTACAGCGCCGCGTCGGCGATCACATCGCACAGCTCGTTCAGATAGGCGCCCAGCCTCGACTGCTGGCCGAACTCGCGGGCCAGCATGCCGTCCACCGCGTTGAGTGCCATGCGCAGCAGCATCCACAGCGGCAGCAGCAGGTACAGCAGGGGCTGGGCCGGCGCGCAGCACCACACGGCGGCAGCCACCAGCAGCGAGACCACGGCGGCGGCCACGGTCACCGTATTGGCGGTGATCCCCATGCGGTACAGACCGCGTACGGCTGGACGCAACAGGTCCTGGAAACGTCCTTTCAATGCATAGATCGACATGATCCGTACCCGCTGATCCTTGGCAGTGCGGGCACAGCCTACCCCATCGTCGGCAGATTCCGACAACCCGGCTCCGGTCCACAGCCCAGCCCCCGGACCGGTCCGGATCGATGTGCCCGACCCGGCCTTACGTCGATTGCCATGGCAAATTGCCCCTTCCAGCGCCCGCCACCGGCCCCCACCGCCTACAATATCGGCCCCGCTCCGCTGCCGATTCTGTCCCATGACTGCTGATCTGTTGCCCGTCCGCCGGGCCCTCCTCTCCGTTTCCGACAAGACCGGTCTGGTCGAGCTGGCCACTGCGCTGGCGGCACGCGGCGTGGAGCTGCTGTCCACCGGCGGCACCGCCAAGGCGATCCGCGATGCCGGCCTGGCCGTGAAGGACGTGGCCGACGTCACCGGCTTCCCGGAAATGATGGACGGCCGGGTCAAGACCCTGCACCCGATGGTGCACGGCGGCCTGCTGGGCCGTTCGGGCCTGGATGATGCGGTGATGGCCGAGCACGGCATCGGTGCCATCGACCTGCTGGTGCTGAACCTGTACCCGTTCGAGTCGGTCACCGCCAAGGCCGATTGCACCCTGGCCGACGCGGTCGAGAACATCGACATCGGCGGCCCGGCCATGCTGCGCTCGGCGGCCAAGAACTTCGCCCGCGTGGCGGTGTCCACCGATCCGTCGCAGTACGCCGAGCTGCTGGCCTCGCTGGAGGCCAACAACGGCCAGCTGTCGGCTGCCACCCGCTTCGCGTTCTCGGTGGCCGCGTTCAACCGCGTCGCCCAGTACGACGCCGCGATCAGCAACTACCTGTCGGCGGTCACCGCCACCGACGCTGCGGTGCCGGCGCGTACCGAGTACCCGGCACAGATGAACTCCACCTTCGTGAAGGTGATGGACCTGCGCTACGGCGAGAACCCGCACCAGAGCGGCGCGTTCTACCGCGACCTGTATCCGGTGCCGGGCACGCTGGCCACCTTCCAGCAGCTGCAGGGCAAGGAACTGAGCTACAACAACCTGGCCGATGCCGACGCGGCGTGGGAATGCGTGCGCCAGTTCGATGCGCCGGCCTGCGTCATCGTCAAGCACGCCAACCCGTGCGGCGTGGCGGTCGGTGCCGGCAATGGCGATGCCTACGAGCTGGCCTACGCCACCGACCCGACCAGCGCCTTCGGCGGCATCATTGCCTTCAACAAACCGCTGGACGCCGCCACTGCCAAGGTGATCCTGGACCGCCAGTTCGTGGAAGTGCTGATTGCCCCGGACTACGAGCCGGCCGCGCTGGAATACGCACAGAAGAAGGCCAACGTGCGCGTGCTGCGCATCCCGCACGGCGATGGCCTGAACAACTTCGACAGCAAGCGCGTCGGCTCGGGCCTGCTGCTGCAGTCCTCGGACAACCGCGGCATGACCCGCGACGAACTGAAGGTGGTCAGCAAGCTGGCGCCGACCGACAAGCAGTTCACCGACCTGCTGTTCGCCTGGAAGGTGGCCAAGTTCGTGAAGTCCAACGCGATCGTCTATGCCAAGGACAACCGCACCATTGGTGTCGGCGCCGGCCAGATGAGCCGCGTGTACTCGGCCCGCATCGCTGGCATCAAGGCCGCCGATGCGAACCTGGTGGTCGAGGGCTCGGTGATGGCCTCCGACGCGTTCTTCCCGTTCCGCGACGGCATCGATGCCGCTGCCGCCGCCGGCATCAAGGCGGTCATCCAGCCGGGCGGTTCGATGCGCGATGCCGAAGTGATCGCCGCCGCCGACGAACATGGCCTGGCCATGGTGTTCACCGGCGTGCGCCACTTCCGCCACTGATCCGCATCACGAAGCCGGGCCCTGCCCGGCTTTTCTCTTCCGTACCCGAGAACCCTGTCCCATGAAGATCCTCGTCATCGGCTCTGGCGGCCGCGAACACGCCCTGGCATGGAAGCTGGCCCAGTCCTCCCGTGTCACCGAAGTGATCGTGGCACCCGGCAACGCCGGCACCGCCAGCGAAGACAAGTGCCGCAACGTGGCGGTGAAAGTCACCGACATCGACGGTCTGCTGGCGCTTGCCCAGGCCGAAGGCGTGGCACTGACCGTGGTCGGCCCTGAAGTACCGCTGGTGGCTGGCGTGGTAGACCGCTTCCGCGCCGCCGGCCTGCGCATCTTCGGGCCGACCGCCGCCGCTGCGCAGCTGGAAGGCAGCAAGGCCTACGCCAAGGACTTCCTGGCCCGCCACAACATCCCCACCGCGTTCTACGCCGTGCACACCGACGTGGACGCCGCCCTGGCCTACATCCGCGAGAAGGGCGCGCCGATCGTGGTCAAGGCCGATGGCCTGGCCGCCGGCAAGGGCGTGATCGTGGCGATGACCCTGGCCGAAGCCGAGGACGCGGTACGTGACATGCTCTCGGGCAACGCGTTCGGCGATGCCGGTGCGCGCGTGGTGATCGAGGAATTCCTCGACGGCGAGGAAGCCAGCTTCATTTCGATGGTGGACGGCGTGCATGCGCTGCCGATGGCCACCTCGCAGGACCACAAGCGCGTCGGCGACGGCGATACCGGCCCGAACACCGGCGGCATGGGCGCCTATTCGCCGGCCCCGGTGGTGACGCCGGAGGTGCATGCACGGGTGATGCGCGAGGTGGTGAACCCCACCGTGCAGGGCATGATCGCCGACGGCATCCCGTTCACCGGCTTCCTCTACGCCGGCCTGATGATCGATGCCAGCGGCGCGCCGAAGGTGATCGAATTCAACGTGCGCTTCGGCGATCCGGAAACCCAGCCGGTGATGCTGCGCCTGCAGTCGGATCTGGTGGAGCTGGTGGAAGCCGCCATCGATGGCCGGCTGGATCAGGTGGAAGCACACTGGGATCCGCGCCCGTCGCTGGGCGTGGTGCTGGCGGCGAAGCCCTACCCGGAAGCACCGATCACCGGTGACGTGATTTCCGGCCTGGATGATGTGCCGGCCAGTGCCAAGGTGTTCCATGCCGGTACGGCATTGGATGCGCAGGGCCAGGTCGTCAGCGCCGGCGGCCGCGTTCTGTGCGTGGCCGCACTGGGCGACAGCGTGCGCGACGCGCAGGCGAATGCGTATGCAGGCGTGGCCAAGGTGACCTGGGCCAATGAGTTCCACCGCAACGACATCGGCTGGCGGGCGATCGCACGCGAGGGCTGAGGTCCGGCGCCGCAGCCACGCATGGCGTGGCTCTACTGACACTGGGTAGATCCACGCCATGCGTGGATTGAACGCCTCGGAAAAACAAAGGCCCGGCAGAACCGGGCCTTTGCTTTACAGGACTGCTTCGAGTCCCTTCCGATCAATCAGGTTAAGCAACTTCAGTGACGGTCCGCTGGGCTTCTTTTCGCCCTGCTCCCAGCTGCGTACGGTGGAAACGCTGGTATTGAGAACTCCCGCAAAGACCGGCTGACTGAGCTGCAATGACGTACGCAGGGCACGTATCTGGGCACTGCTGTACTCAGGCACCGGCTCAAGGCAAAGCGCTTCGTAGCTGCTCAATCGACGTTTATCGATGAAACCATGCGCGTGCAGACTCACAGCGGCATCATGCACCGCTTCAAGAAGCGCACTTTTCGCGCGCCGTCGCTCAGGGGTCTTCGTCATGGTCGATCTCCTGTAGATCCCCGTACTCCACGGCACGATTCAACTGCGCCGCACTCATTTTCAGAAACTCCGATGCGTACAACTGCAGCGCATCGCGTTCCGCATTCGTGATCGCAGCACGCTCATTCTTCTCGTAGCCGAAAAGTAAGAACCAATGCCCGCCTCGCTGTGTGGCGACGATGATTCGAACGCTCCCACGCTTTCCTCGCCACGGCAACGCAACGCGCTTCTTGAAGATTCCGCCGCCAAGATCAGCATCCACCAGACTCGCTTCCATTTCACGTACCGACCGGTACAGCGCAGCGTCGGACAGGGTGGTCCTGCGCATGCTGCGATTGAAACTTCGTGTGAGGAAGACGCGTGGCATGATCATACCGTGCCACTGCGTGGTACAGCGTGAACATCAGCATCCAGCACATGATCAGGTCGGCGCAACCACCGTCCTGGCGTCAGAATAGAGCCACGTCATGCGTAGCTAAGCCCCACAAACGAAAAAGGCCCGGCACTGCTGCCGAGCCTTTCACAATTGCGACGCCTTTCCGCTTACGCGGTGAACAGCGCCTTCATCTTCTTCAGCGCGTTCGCTTCAACCTGGCGGATACGCTCGGCCGAAACGCCGTATTCGTCAGCCAGTTCCTGCAGGGTCACCTTGCTGTCCGCATCCAGCCAGCGGCGGCGGATGATGTCGCGCGAGCGCGCATCCAGCTCGGCCAGGCCTTCGCGCAGCAGCTGCATCTGGTTGTCTTCGCTGTCTGCACGTTCGTAGGCCATCGACGGGTCTTCGTCGTTGGCAACCAGGTACGCAGCCGGCGACGGCGGCGCGTGTTCGTTGTCTTCGTCGGCCGGCGCATCGAAACCGATATCGCGACCGGACAGGCGCGACTCCATTTCCATGACCTCGCGCTCGGACACGTTCAGGTCCTTCGCCACCGCGCTGACCTCAGCCGCGTTCATCCAGCCCAGGCGCGTCTTCGACTTGCGCAGGTTGAAGAACAGCTTACGCTGCGCCTTGGTGGTGGCGACCTTCACGATGCGCCAGTTCTTCAGGATGAACTCGTGCATCTCGGCACGGATCCAGTGCACGGCAAAGGAGACCAGGCGCACGCCCATGTCCGGGTCGAAGCGCTTGACCGCCTTCATCAGGCCGATGTTGCCTTCCTGGATCAGGTCGCCCAGCGCAAGGCCGTAGCCGTTGTAGCCGCGGGCCACGTGCACCACGAAGCGCAGGTGCGAATGCACCAGCTCGCGGGCGGCGTCGAGATCGTTGCCGTCGCGGAAGCGACGGGCCAGGTCCTGTTCGTCATCGACCGACAGCACCGGGATCTGGTGCACGGCACCGATGTAGGCGTCCAGCGAACCGAGCGCACTGGGAATCGGGAGATTGTTTGCCACAAGGGCAGTAGAGGTGTTCTGGCTCATAGGCACCCATCTTAGCAGTCCGGCATTTGGACTGCTAAAGGAGGAAAAAGTTCCAGCATCCTATTGATGCAACACTGGTCCCAAACAGAGCCCTACCGTAGCGCGATTTGATGACAGTGGCGAGCACGCTTTTCGGGATTCACAATCCCTTGGAATTCAATCAATTACCTGCTGGAAATCGGCCGATTCCGGTCAAGCGGAGCTGAACGGGCCGTTCTTGAGGCCCATTCAGGCCAGAAGACGTTGCCGGGTGTTCAGGCCCGAAGGCTGAGGGCCGCACCTTTACTACTAAGAAACCCGTTGACAGCCATCCGGCGACATGCTCCGATGCATCAACTAATTCATACGTAGAAGCGCATGGCCCGCCCTGTCTCGCAGAATCCCACCCCCGCCGAGCAGGCCATCCTCGACATCCTCTGGGACAAGGGCGAAGCGTCCGTCCGCGATGTGGCGGATGTGCTCGGCGAACACAAGCCGGTCGCGTACACCACGGTGCTGACCATGTTCAACGTGCTGGCGAAGAAGGGCTTTGTCAGTCATCGCCAGGAAGGTCGCGCCTACATCTATCACGCCACGCTCAGCCGCGAGCAGGCCCGCCGGCAAGCGCTCGACCATCTGCTGCATCAGTTCTTCGACGGCTCACCGAACGTGTTGGCACAGCACCTGGTGGACGAACGCGAAATCGACCGCAACGAACTGCAGGCACTGCAGCAGCGCATCAGCGATGCCAGGGCCGGGAGGAAGGAATGAACCTCATCGACATGGCGATGGCTCTGGGCCTTCGGCAGTTGCTGTTGTCTGCCGTTGTGCTGCTGCCCGCGCTGTGGCTGGCACGGCGGCGGGCCCTCAGTGCCGAACAACGCTCCTGGCTGCTGACCGCCGCGATGGCAGCGGCCCTGCTGTTGCCGCTCAGCGCCTTCCTGCCGGGCTGGTCAACCACCCTGCCCGCACCGGCGCCACCCGCCGCCGCGTTCCACCCCATGCCCGGCGAAGGCGCAACGGCGGGAGAGGCCATCTTCGAAGCTGGACGGCAGCCCGACATCTATTACGTCGAACTACCGAAGACCCTGCCGACAGTGCTTGCAGTGGTGTGGCTGCTGGGCACCCTGTGGCTGGGCATGCGCCTGCTGGACGCGATGCTGCATGCGCGCCGGCTGCGGCGGCTGGCACAACCGGCGTCCGCCGGACTGCGCGCGGTCCTGGCCGACATCGTGCCCGCCCACGTGACGATCGCCACCTGCGCCGTCGACGGGCCGATGGTGGTCGGCCTGTGGCGCCCGCAGATCCTGCTGCCCCGCCCCTTGCTGGCACGGCTGGACAACAACGTGCTGCGCGACATCGTCCGCCACGAGGTTGCACACCTGGATCGACGCGATCTGTGGACAAGCACGCTGCTGCGGGCGGGAACAGCACTGTTCTGGTGGAATCCACTCCTGCACCTTGCCCAGGCACGCCTGGCGCTACTGCGCGAAATGGCCTGTGATGCACGCGCTGCGATGCAGGCACGCGAACCGCTGGACTATGCAGGCTCGCTGCTGGCCGGTATCGAACAGCTTCAGGCCCTGCGCGAAGAGGCGCCGACGCTTGCACTGGGCATGTTCAGTGCACGCAGCCAGCTGGCGCAGCGCATTGACCAACTGCTGGACGCCCCGTCGTACGCCCCTCGGCGCCGCAGTCTGTTGATGCTGTGCCTGCTGCTTCTGCTGGCCTGCGTCGGCACCGCGGTGGCTGTCTCACCACGACTGGCCTCACCAGCGGCCAGCACCTCCGATACGCGCGTCAACACTCTGCTCCAGGCCGCCAGCACGCATGACGTCGCGCAGGTCCACGCGTTGGCGGTGGCGGGCGTCGATCTCGATGCGCGCGTGCTCGGCGATGGCACGGCGCTGATCCAGGCCATCCGCGCACGCGATCCGGTGATGGTCGACGCCCTGCTGCAGCTGGGAGCCGACCCTGATCGCGCTGCGCTGGGCGAAGGCAATCCGTTGATCGTCGCCTCCGCGCTGGGCCTGCAACCCATCGTCGAGCAGCTGGTGCAGGCCGGTGCAGACGTCAACCGGGTCGTGACCTATGACGAGACGCCGCTGATCAATGCCTCGCGCGAAGGGCACCTGGTCACCGTGCAGTACCTGCTCGCGCACGGCGCCGATATCAACCTGGGGGTGGAAGCCGACGGCTGGCTGGGCCGCTGGCGGACACCGTTGAACCAGGCCGGCACCGCGGCCGTACGCGATTACCTGCTGACGCAGGGCGCCCGCCGCGAACGACGCTGACTCCGCCGCCGCATCGCCTTCTGCGCTGCGGCGGCAACCTGTTCCACCCGCAACGATCGGACGCGGCAGGCGTGCGTGGCAACGCCTGCGCCGATCCCAACCCTCTTCCACTCCCGCAAGGATGTCGATGATGAACCGCCTGTTGCTGTGTTCGCTGCTGGTCTGCCTGACCCCGTTCCACGTGATGGCCACTGACGCCAGCGCTGAAGACGCTGCGCGCTTTGCCCAGGCAATGGCCCATGGCCTGCGCCCCAGCACCGCGCAGCTGGGCGCGGCGCTGCCGCAGTGGTCGATCGAGGAACGCCTTGCCCATTACAAGGTGCCGGGTGCCGCCGTTGCGGTGATCCGCGATGGCAAGGTGGTGTACGCCGCCGGATACGGCCTGCGCCAGGCGGGCACGCACGACGCGGTGGATGCCGATACCGTGTTCTCGGTGGGCTCGGTCAGCAAGATGGGCGCTGCGGCGACCACCCTGAAGCTGGTTGCTGCCGGCAAGGTCTCGCTGGAGGAGAACATCGATCCACGCCTGCGCCGCTGGCATGTGCCTGCCGATGCGCAGGGACTGCACCCGCCGATCAACCTGCGCATGCTGCTGTCGCACACCGCCGGCTTCAATGTGCATGGCTTCCAGGACTACCAGCCCGCCGAACGCTTGCCGACCTTGCTGCAGACACTGGATGGACTGGCGCCTGCAAAGAATGAACCGATACGCCTGATCCACGCGCCCGGCCAGCAGGTCGACTATTCCGGTGGCGGCTACACGGTGGTGCAGCTGGCGATCGAAGACCTGACGGGCAGAGCATTCGCCGACGTCGCACGTCGCGAGGTGTTCGCGCCACTGGGCATGTCCCGCAGCACGTACCAGAGCCCCTTGCCTGCCGGCTACGGCAACGTTGCCCATGCGCACGACAACAAAGGCCTGCCGGAGGCCCTGCCGCGCGGCTGGCAGAGCTTTCCGGAACAGGCGGCGTCCGGGCTGTGGACCAGCGCCAACGACATGGGCCTGTTCGTCGCGGCCCTGCTGCGCAGCATCCGCACCAAGGATGGATGGCTGCCGCAGTCATTGGCCCTGCAGATGGTCAGCGAAGTGGCGCCGGCCGGTCGTGGCCTGGGACCGGAGCTCGCCGGCAACGGCGCCAGTCGCCGCTTCTTCCACAATGGCAGCAATGACAGCTATCACGCCGGCATCGAAGGCTACCCGGAGAGCGGCGATGGATTCGTCATCCTGACCAATGGCGACAACGGCCCCGCACTGCGCGGGGAAATCCGCAATGCCCTTTCCGACGCATTCGGCCACAATGCCAAACCAGTCATCCGCACGCTTGACCCGGCGCTTCTGCGCGACAGCTACCCAGGTTTCAGCGGCCACTTCGTACTCGATGGCGCGCTGCCGATGGACGTCCGCGGCGGTCTCGCTGACTGGTTCGAAGCCACGACGTTGGACGTACAGGCAGGCCAAGCGGGACTGGAACTGCGCCTTCCAGGACGGGGCAAGGCCGTCATGCTCCAGGCACTGACCCCTGTTCGCTTCCTCGCCGGCAGCGTAGGTGCGGAGCTGCTGTTCCACCGTGGTGGCGACGGCACGGTCCAAGCCCTCAGCGTGATTGCCGAAGGCGCGCGTGCCTACTATCGGCGCGCGGATATCGCGCCAGCAGCGGGCCATTGATCCATCGCTGGCGGCGCCGGGCTACTGCCCGGCCCGCTCAGAGCGCCGAACGCGGCGGCAGCGACCAGTCGATCGGGGCCTGGCCGCGGCGCTGCAGGTACTCGTTGGCCATCGAGAAATGCTGGCAGCCCAGGAAGCCGCGGTGGGCCGACAGCGGCGACGGGTGCGGCGACTTCAGCACACGGTGGCGGCGGGTGTCGATGACCTTGCCCTTCTTCTGCGCGTACGCCCCCCAGAGCATGAACACCAGGCCGTCGCGTTCGCGGTTGAGCACATCCACCACGTGGTCGGTGAAACCTTCCCAGCCACGCCCCTGGTGGGCACCGGCCTGGCCCTCTTCCACCGTCAGCACGGCATTGAGCAGCAGCACACCGCGCTGCGCCCACGGGATCAGGCAGCCATGGTCCGGACGCGGGATACCGAGATCGCTCTCGATCTCCTTGTAGATGTTCAGCAGCGACGGCGGCACCGGCACTCCGGGCGCCACCGAGAAGCTCAGCCCATGCGCCTGACCGCGGCCGTGGTACGGGTCCTGGCCGAGGATCACCACCTTCACCTGCTCGAACGGCGTGGCATCGAACGCAGCGAAGATCTGCGGGCCGGGCGGGAACACCGCCGCACCGCTGGCCTTGCGCTGGCGCAGGAAGCTGGACAGCTCGCGCATCTGCGGCTGCATCAGGTAATCGCCGACATGCTGCTTCCAGCTCGGCTCGAGCTGGATCGTCGGGGTGCCGGCTACTTCATCAATCATCACGCCACTTCATCGAATCAGGGGTCCATCGTTCAACCGGGCCAGCCGCAGCTGGAACAGCACCTTGGTGACCAGCAGGCGCTCTTCGATCGGCTTGAGCACCAGGTCGTTGGCACCGGACTGCAGCAGCCCGGTCTGGTTGTGCGGGTTGCCATCGCCGGTCATCACCAGCACCGGCAGGCGACGCTTGCCGTAGCCGAAGTCCACGCGCACGCGCTGCACCACGTCGCGACCGCTCAGTTCGCCCTTCAGGGTGACGTCGGTCAGCACCAGGTCGATGCGGTGGCGACTGCGGCCCAGCGACTCGGCAGTGAGCAGGGTGAACGCCTCTTCGGCGCTGACCACGTGCAGCACGTTCAACTGCTGGCGTTCCAGCATGCGCTTGGTAGCCTCGGCGACCACGCGGCTGTCCTCGATATAGAGGATGGTGGCGCCGGGAATGGTCTGCGGCTGCACGTAGCCGCGGATGAAGGTCGCCAGTGCCTCGTGGCCCAGCGCCTTGTCGAAATAGTCGGTGACGTACTCGGTGAAGCGGCGCTGCTCCAGATGCTGCTGGGCATCGCCGGAGACCACGATCACCGGCACATAGGCCTGGCCTGCGGCTTCGCGGACCATCCGCGCCAGTGCCAGGCCGTCGCCATCACGCAGGGTCAGCGAGGTGGTCACCAGATCCACCGGGCCCTGCGCCAGCGCCAGCTGCGCATCCTCGATGCTGTCGCAGCCGATCACTTCCACGCCCGGCAGGTCGCGCTGCAGGACGTCGGCGATCAGTTTGCGGACCAGCTTTGACCCATCGACCACCATCACCCGCGTCGCGGGCCCTTCAAGGTGCTTCAGCGCTTGCGGTTGCATGCCGGTCTCAGGTGTCGGTCGGGCGGGTCTGGCGAAGGAAATGGCCGGTCACCAGCCACGCGCCCAGCCAGCCCAGCAGCAGTGTGCCGAGCAGGACCAGGCTGCCATGCAGCAGGTCCAGGCCGTGCAGCACGAACGGGCTGCCGTAGCTGCGCGAGAGTTCGGCCAGCGGCACGCGCAAGGCGGCGCCGGCCGCAGCAATCAGGGCCAGCGCCACCGCGCCGGCACCCAGGCCATACCACGCGCCCAGGTACAGGAACGGGCGGCGGATGAAGCCATCACTGGCGCCGAGCAGCTGCAGCACGCCGATCTCTTCGCGGCGGGCCTGGATGTCCAGGCGCACGGTGTTGCCGACCACCAGCGCGGCGCCCACGCCGAGCAGCACCGACAGCACCTGCACCAGCCGCGCACCGAACGCCAGCCAGGCATCCAGGCGCTGCCGCCACAGCGCATCGTGCTGCACCAGGTCGGCCTCGGGCAGGCTTTCCAGCGCGCGCGCCAGGCGTGCGTCGTCCTTGCCCTGGCCCGGGGTGATCACCAGCAGCGAGGGCAGCGGGTTGTCGTTGAGTGCATCGATCGCCTCGCCGAGGCCGGCATCGCGCAGTTCCTGCAGGCCCTGCTCCGGCGTGCGCACGTTCACTTCGGCCACGTCATCGCGATCGCGCAGCTGGCCGGCCAGGCGAAGCGCGCCGGGACCATCGACGTTGCCCTTCAGGAACACGTTGATGTCGCGCGACTGCTGCACGCTGCCGGCGAACTGCTTGAGGTTGTCCAGCGCGATCGACAGGCCCAGCGGCAGGGCCAGCGCCAGCGCCATGACCATCACCGTCAGCAGGGTCGCCCACGGCTTGCGGCAGGCGCGGCCGAGGCTGAACACCACGCTGTGCACGTGGTGCTGGAACCAGACGCCCACACGCGACGGGGCGGCGGCTTCGCTGTTTTCGTTCTTCGCCATCGATTACTCCGCCAGGTCCTGCGGCGAGATGTCATCCACCAGCCGGCCGTGGTCAAGGATCAGCACGCGCTTGCGCATGCGGCGCAGCAGCGGCAGGTCGTGACTGACCACCAGCACGCTGGTGCCGCGCGCGGGCAGCTCGGCGAACAGGGCCATGATCTCCGCCGCCAGGGTCGGGTCGAGGTTGCCGGTCGGCTCATCGGCCACCAGCAGCTTGGGCTCACCGACAATGGCGCGGGCGATGCCGACGCGCTGCTGCTCACCGGCCGACAGCTGCGAGGGCAGCGCCTTCTCGCGATGGCCCAGGCCCATCCGCTCGAGCACCGAGCGCACGCGCTTGTTGATGTCGCTACGGCGGGTGCCGCGCAGGATCAGCGGCAGCGCCACGTTCTCGGCAATAGAGCGGTCCATCAGCAGGCGGTGGTCCTGGTAGACCGCGCCGACCGCGCGTCGATGGCGGGGCACGTCGCCACCGCGCACCTTCAGCAGGTTGCGCTCGTCGAACACCACCGCGCCGCGGCTGGGCCGCTCGTCCAGGTGGATCAACTTGAGCAGGGTGCTCTTGCCCGCACCGGAATGGCCGGTGACGAACAGCATCTCGCCCGGCGCGACCTCGAAGCTGACATCGGTCAGCGCCTCGTGGCCACCGGCGTACTGTTTGCTGACATTGTCGAAGCGCAGGACACTCATGCCCCGATTATGCAGGACCGGCGCGACGTCGTGGAGACGGTCGCGCCATCGGTAGTGCCGGCCGCTGGCCGGCAGCTTCGTGGGTTGCCGGCCAGGGTGGGTGCCGACCGTTGGTCGGCACACCGGTCAAGGTCCCCCGACCCCCGGTCGGGTGCTATCCGCTGATCGGCAGCGCCGATCAGCTGCCCGACAGCATCCGGCGGATCTTGCGGCCGATGCGGGTCAGGAACGAATCGCCGGTATCAGCAGCCGTGCGCACCGGCTTGGCCACCACCTGCACCGGGGTGACCGGGCTGGCGCCATTGCCGGCGGCGTTCTGCACACCCTCGGCACCTTCGACCGGACGGCCGTGGCGACGACGACGGCGCTTGCGCGGCTTGTGCTCACCGTCCACCGCACCTTCCGGTGCGCCTTCAGCACGCGGCGGGCGCGGCGGACGCAGGGCCTGCGCGGCAGCGCCTTCGGCACCGGCGGCCGGGGCGGCAGCGCCCTGCTCGCCTTCCACGCGCGGCTTGCGCGGGCCACGCGAACGGCGCTCGCCGCTGCGCTCACCGTCGCGGCCACCGCGGCCACCACCACTGCCGGAACGGCCGCCACTGCGGCCACCGCCACGGCGCTCTTCCTCGGCAGCGCGGGCTTCGCGCGCTTCGCGGAAGATCTGGCCGACGCTTTCGTTGTCCTCGCCTTCCTCGCCCGCAGCCGGGGCCGGGCGTTCCGGGCGCGGCAGCGGGGTCAGCAGTTCCTTGGTGACCGGCTCGGACGGAATCTTCTGCTCGATGTAGGCCTCGATGTCCGGCAGGCCCATCGCGTAGCGTTCGCAGGCGAAGCTGATCGCATCGCCCTCTTCGCCCAGGCGCGCGGTACGGCCGATGCGGTGCACGTAGTCTTCGGCGTCGAACGGCAGGTCGTAGTTGTAGACGTACTTGATGCCATCGATGTGCAGGCCACGCGCGGCCACGTCGGTGGCCACCAGGATTTCCAGCTGGCCCTTCTGGAAGCGGTTGAGCAGGCTCTCACGCTTCTTCTGCGGGACGTCGCCGGACAGCACGCCGACGCGGTAGCCGGCCTTTTCCAGCGAACGGGCGACGCGTTCGACGAACACCTTGGTGTTGACGAAGACCATGGTGCGCGCGCCTTCGCTGCGCGACAGCAGGCCCAGCAGCAGCGGGATCTTCTCGTCGTCCGCCGGGAAGTAGATGCGCTGGCGCACGCGCGCGGCGGTGATGGTCTCGGCTTCAACCACCAGCTTCTGCGGTTCGTTCATGTGCTCGTAGGCCAGCTCCAGCACGCGGTGGCTGAGGGTGGCACTGAACAGCAGGGTCTGGCGGGTGGTGCGCTCGGGCATGCGGCGCAGCAGGAAGCGGATGTCCTTGATGAAGCCCAGGTCGAACATGCGGTCGGCTTCGTCCAGCACGCAGATCTCGCAGGCGTGCAGCGAGACCACCTTGTGCTGCTTCACGTAGTCGATCAGGCGGCCCGGGGTGGCGATGATCACGTCCACGCCCTGCTGCAGCAGTTCGCGCTGCTTGTCGTAATCCACGCCGCCGTAGACCAGGGCGAAACGCAGGCCCAGGTCGGAACCGAACTTCACTGCATCCTTGTGGATCTGGATGGCCAGTTCGCGGGTCGGGGCGAGGATCAGCGCGCGCGGATCCTCCGGCTTGCGGTCGGCCAGGGCCGGACGCGTCAGCAGGCGGTTCACGACAGCGACCAGGAAGGCCAGGGTCTTGCCGGTGCCGGTCTGGGCCTGGCCGGCAACATCACCACCGGGCAGCGCGACCGGCAGGGTCAGCGCCTGGATCGGGGTGCAGCGGGTGAATCCGGCTCCTTCAAGGCCGGCCTGCAGGGCCGGATGCAGCTCGAAGGAGGAGAAGGTCAAATCGGTCAGCGGTTTGTCGCTCATGAGTCCGTCTTGGTATGGCCGCCGGCCCGTGGGGCGGCTGGCACTTCATCGTCTAGGGGCACCGTCGCAAACTGCGGCCCCTGCGGCGGGTTGGCAGGCTGGGACCACCCGGTCCGCGCGCCGCACAATGCCCCAGTTTAACGCACTCGGGCCGGCAAACCGGAATGAGCTGTCTCATAAAGTCAAGAGACGGCACCCTTCACCCAGCCACACCGGACTTGAACGGCCCTGCCAGGGCCGCTGGTATCGCCCGCTGCCAGCCCCATGTACAGGAAGACAGTGAAATCCGACACATACCAGGCATCGAAGCGATCACGATACGCTGGGTTCCAGCCGGCGCCTGTCCCCGCCCTGCGATAGGGGTACACTGCCGGCCGTGAGCGTCCAGGCATCCCGCCGAACGCACCGCGGCAGTGCGCCGCGAGGCAACGACGAGGGTCGCGCCACCGGGCATGGCCCAGTTCACCCACCTCCGGCATGGCCGGGTGCAATCCAAGACGAGAAACCAAGATGAGCGACAAGGTTGTACATGTCGGCGACGCCGACTTTGATAGCGCAGTGCTGAATTCCAAGGAACCGGTGCTGGTCGATTTCTGGGCCGAGTGGTGTGGCCCGTGCAAGATGATCGCCCCGGCGCTGGACGAACTGGCCGATGCCTACCAGGGCCGCGCCAAGATCGCCAAGGTCAACGTCGACCACAACCGTGCGCTGGCCGCCAAGTACCACGTGCGTTCGATTCCGTACCTGGTCGTGTTCAAGGACGGCGAGAAGGTCGGCGAGCAGATCGGTGCGGTGGGCAAGGCCCAGCTGGCCGGCCTGCTGGACAAGGCCCTGGCCTGATCCTGCTGTTCTCCGGCAGCCGCCGACCGCGGCTGCCGGCGGGCGCCCCGCGCCCATGATGAATGCTGTTCCCGGCGACCCTTGCGTGGCGCCGCAGGCCGATGATAGTGTCGGCATATCCGGCCGCGTTCGCGTGCCGCACCCTCTGGACGCAGTTTCTTCCAGACCCATTCCCAACGTTCGCCGCCCCAGCCGGGCGCTCGCACCTTCAAGCGAGGAATAACGCTCTTGTCCGATAACACTTCCGAAACCGGCAGCGCCGATGCGCCCGCCGAAAAGCGCGTGCGCAAGCCCCGCGTGAGCAAGGCCGCCGCTCCGGCAGCCGCCGAAACCAGCGCCGCGCCGGCGCAGCCGACCCTGCCGCTGGCCGCCGCGCCCGAGGCACCGGCTGCTGCCCCTGCACCGAGCGCGCCCGCCGCCGAGGCCCCTGCCAGCGGTGGCGAAGGCGGTGAGGGTCGCGAATCCGGCCAGCCGCGCCAGCAGAACCACCAGGGGGGCGGCCAGAACCAGGGCCAGAACCCGTACAACCAGAACGGCCAGCAGGGCCAGGGGCAAGGTCAGGGCAACCGCCGTGACCGCTTCCGCAACCGCCGCGACCGTGACCGCAACAACCGCTTCCGCGACGATGGCCTGCCCAACGACGGCGGCGAGCAGCAGCCGTTCGTGCCGCGCCCGCACGCCAACGTACCCGAAGGCTTCCCGGTCTACTCGCTGAGCGACCTCAAGCGCATGCCGGCACAGAAGCTGCTGGAAATCGCCGAGCAGCTGCAGATCTCCGAAGGCGTGGCCCGTGCCCGCAAGCAGGACGTGATCTTCGCCCTGCTGAAGGTGCTGACCCGCCACGGTGACGGCGTTGCCGCCGATGGCGTGCTGGAAATCCTGCCGGACGGCTTCGGCTTCCTGCGCGCGGCTGAAGCCAGCTACCTGGCCGGCCCGGACGACACCTACATCTCGCCCAGCCAGATCCGCCGCTTCAACCTGCGCACCGGCGACCACATCTCCGGCCGCATCCGCTTCCCGAAGGACGGCGAGCGCTACTTCGCGCTGAACATCGTCGACACCATCAACGGCGAGCCGATCGAAGCGTCGAAGAACAAGGTGCTGTTCGAGAACCTGACCGCACTGTTCCCGCGCCGCCGCTTCACCCTGGAGCGCGGCAACGGTTCGTCGGAAGACATCACCGGCCGCATCCTCGACCTGATGGCCCCGCAGGGCAAGGGCCAGCGCTCGCTCATCGTGTCGCAGCCGAAGGCCGGCAAGACCATGATGATGCAGCAGGTCGCCACCGCCATCACCACCAACCATCCGGACGTGCACCTGATCGTGCTGCTGATCGACGAGCGCCCGGAAGAAGTGACCGAAATGCAGCGCACCGTGCGCGGCGAGGTCATCAGCTCGACCTTCGACGAGCCGGCCGCGCGCCACGTGCAGGTGGCCGAAATGGTCATCGAGCGCGCCAAGCGCCTGGTCGAGCACAAGAAGGACGTGGTGATCCTGCTCGACTCGATCACCCGCCTGGCCCGCGCCTACAACAACGTGGTGCCGAGCTCGGGCAAGGTGCTGACCGGTGGTGTCGACGCCAACGCCCTGCACCGCCCGAAGCGCTTCTTCGGTGCCGCGCGCAACGTGGAAGAAGGCGGCAGCCTGACCATCATCGCCACCGCGCTTGTCGACACCGGCTCGAAGATGGACGAGGTGATCTACGAAGAGTTCAAGGGCACCGGCAACAGCGAAGTGCACCTGAGCCGCCGTATCGCTGAAAAGCGCGTGTTCCCGGCCATCGACATCAACCGTTCCGGCACCCGCCGCGAAGACCTGCTGATCGAACCGGAGCTGCTGCAGAAGATCTGGATCCTGCGCAAGCTGCTGCATCCGATGGATGAAATGGCCGCGATGGAGTTCCTGCTGGACAAGATGAAGAACACCAAGTCCAACGACGAGTTCTTCGGTTCGATGAAGCGCTGATCCCTGGCGCTGCATCAGAAGAAACCTGCCGCTCGCTGCGGCAGGTTTTTTTTTGCCTGCAGGGCGACGCACTTCACTTCGCTGGCGCCCGCTTTTGGCGATAATCCGCGCGATACCCTGCCCGGCCCCGTGGGCCCGGCCACCGATTCCCGCTGTCGCCCCTTCCGGAGAACCGGTCGGGTCCAGCCTCCTGCCGGATCCGTCGACGCATGCGAACGCTGTCTCCCCGCCTCAACCTGGGCAAGCTGATCCTCGCCCTGGCCCTGCTCAGCGCCATCATCGCGCTGGCCAACACCCTGCTGGCCAGCTACCGGGTGCAGCGCGACCAGCTGGTCGGCAATACCCTGGAAGCCAACCGCGTCTACGCCACCAAGCTGGCCGAGACCACCCAGAACTTCCTGCTGGCCGCGCAGCAGCAGCTGGCCTATGCCGCGACCCGCCTGGGCGAGGACGACCTTGATCCGAAGCAGGCCCAGGATGAAGCCAGCCGCCTGCAGCTGCAGTCCAGCAGCTTCAACTCCTCGCTGGTGGTGGATGCCGACGGCCTGGTGATCGCCACCTCGCCGCAGACCCTGCAGCTGCAGGGTGAGGTGCTGCACAGTGTCGGCAACAACGCGGCACTGGCGGCGCGCCAGCCGATGATCAGCGATCCCTATCAATCGGCCACCGGCAAGCTGCTGGTGTCGCTGTCGCACCCGATCTTCGACCGCGAGGGCCGCTATCGCGGCTATGTCAGCGGCACCCTGTACCTGCGCCAGCGCAGTGCACTGCACACGCTGCTGGGCAAGCACTACTACCGCGACGGTTCCTACCTGTACGTGGTGGACCGCAATGGCCGCCTGCTGTACCACGCCGATAGCAAGCGGGTGGGTGACTACGTGGTCGGCAACCCGGCGGTGAAGGCCGTGGTGCGCGGAGAACGGGGCGCACAGCAGGTACGCAACAACCGCGGCGTGTCGATGCTGGCCGGCTATGCACCGGTGGCGGCCACCGGCTGGGGCATCATCGCGCAGCGCCCGACCGAGGCCACCCTGCAGCCGCTGTCGCGGTTGATGACCGCAGTGATCTGGAATGCAATTCCACTCGGCCTGCTGTCGCTGCTGGTCACCTGGTGGTTCGCGCGCCGCATTTCGATGCCGCTGTGGCAACTGGCGCGCAACGTGCAGGGCGGCGAGGACACCGGCAACGCGATCAACCACGTCAGCGGCATCCGCGCCTGGTACTTCGAGGTCGCCCAGCTCAAACAGGCGGTGCTGCACAGCTTCAATGCGCTGCAGGATCGTATCGGCACGCTCAACCGTGCCAGCCGCACCGACCCGCTGACCGGCCTGCTCAACCGCCGCGGGCTGCAACAGGCGCTGGATGCGCTGCAGGTGCAGGGCATTCCGTTCGCGATCCTGGCGCTGGACATCGATCGCTTCAAGTCGATCAACGACAGTTACGGGCATGACGTCGGCGACAACGCCATCGTCCACATCGCCGACCAGATGCGCCGCTACTCGCGCGACAGCGACATCCTCTGCCGCGCCGGCGGCGAGGAGTTCCTGCTGCTGCTGCCGGGCATCAGTACTGAATCGGCCCGCCAGGCCGGTGAACGCCTGCGCCAGCACATCGCCGACCATCCGTTCGAACCGGTCGGCACCATCACCGTATCGCTGGGCGTGGCCCACTTCCCCAGCTTCCACGTCGACGCCGAGCAGGCATTGCGGCTGGCCGACAAGGCCCTGTACATGGCCAAGGAACAGGGCCGCAACCGGGTGGTGGTCTACCCGTACGCGGACTGACGCGGAGCCGGGCTGCCCGGCTCCGCAGCGGGTCTCAGCCCTGCGCCAGCGGGGTCAGCAGGCGCAGGCCGCGCTTGGCGCCGTCCACCATGTAGACGCCGCCTTCCGGCAGCAGATCGCTGCCGACCTGCTCGACCGGGTCCGCCTCGCGCCACGGGACGGTCTGCCGCGGCCCCGGAATGAAGGCGCGCCAGCGGCCATAGCGTTCCGCCACTGCATTGGGATCATTGTTCAGGGCGAAGTTCACCGGGATGCGAACCGTCCAGCTGTCCCGGGTGCTGTCCTCGCCGGTGGTCGGCGGCTTGAAGGTCCACGTGCGGGCGGTGCTGACACTGGCTCTGGCCAGGATGTCGCGCATCTTCGCCAGGGTCCGCTCAGGTGCGACCACGGCCATGTTCACCTGCTCGGCGGCCACATCGGCCACCGTTCCGTCACGGGCCACCTTGACCAACAGCAGCACCTCACCCTGGCCACCGTTACGGTAGGCCGCTTCCGGGTAGCGCGGCGGCGTCATGTGCAGCTGGGTCACCGAATCGGTGGCCTTCGGATCGTACTCGCTGAAGTCGACACTGGTCATGCTGATTTCATAACCGCCATCGGCCGCAGCCTTGCCGCGCAGGCGAACGCGCAAAGGGGCCCGCGTGGCCACTGCCTGGCCATCGCGCAGCGTGGGCTCGAAGCGCCAGCCACCGATGGTGCCTTCCACGAAGGAGGCGATGCTCGGGGCCACCATGGCTTTCTGGTCCAGCACCAGCGAGCGGACCGCGCCCTCCGGCGTGACCTCGATATGACCGGACAGCACCATGCTCATTTCCGCAGTCGCACGTACAGCACGTGCGGTCTGCGCAGTGGCATCGCCTGCAAGCAGGGGGGCGCCGGCACCTACGGCCAACGCGAGGGCGAGAAACAGTGGGGAACGCATCATTGCCGGATCCTTGGTGATGAACGGCGAGCCTATCCCAGTCCCAGCCGCCATGACAGCCGGTTCACGCCAGCCGGTGTGCGCCCGCGTAGGGTGGCGTGTCCGGATAATCACCCCGGGCGAAGCGTTCCTGCAGGCCCTGCCACCAGCCCGGGTCGAACAGGTGCCGGTAGTGCTCGCGCACGGCTGCCAGCTCCGGAGCAGGCAGGCCCATGAACGGACCGAAGCGCTCGGGAAACACGTCGCGCGGGCCGACATGGAACCACGGCTCGTCGGCCATCGCTTCCTCTGGCGTGCGTGGCTGCGGCCAGGCGCGGAACACGCAGTCGCTGACCAGGCACAGCTCGTCATAGTCATAGAACACGGCCCGGCCGTGCCGTGACACACCGAAGTTCTTCGGCAGCATGTCGCCGGGGAAGATGTTGTTGCGCGCCATGTCGGTGATGGCCTGCGCGTAGTCGAGCACCGCCGCGCGCACCGCCTCGCCGGACTGCTCGCGCAGGTACAGGTTCAAAGGACGGAAACGACGTTGCACATAGCACAGTGCGACTTCGACCTCGTCGCCATCGACACGTACGCTCTGCGCGCACTGCTGCAGCAGCTCTTCCAGCAGGGCCGGCGCGAAGCGCTCGCGCGGGAAACGCAGGTGGCGATAAGGCTGCGCATCAAGCAGGCGGCCGACACGATCGAGATTGAACACCAGCGCGTACTTCTCTTCCACCTGCTGCCGCGACATTGCCTTGGGCCAGGCGAAACGGTCACGGATCAGCTTGAACACCAATGGATAACTGGGCAGGGTGAACACCGCCATGACCATGCCCGGCGTGCCTTCGGCATGCACCAGCCGTTCCTGCGGATGCTCGTTGAAGTGTCGGAAGAAGGTTCGGTAGCGCTCGGTCTTGCCCTGCTTGGCACGTCCCAGCACCGTGTAGATCTCGTCGATCGGCTTGCCCGGCAGCAGGCTGCGCAGGAACACCACCGCGTCGCCCACGGTGCCCAGGTCAGCCTGGAAGTAGCTGCGCGACACGCCAAACAGATGGGCGACATCACGGCGCCGGGTCAGCACCGCATCGGCACGCAGGCCGCGCGCATCGTTGACCAGGGCAATCACGCATGGCGAAAAGCGATGCTCGCCGAACACGCGGCCAACCAGGTAAGCGCGGCGCTCGCGGTAGAACACCGTGTCGAGCAGTTCGATGCTGCGTACCGGCGTGTCCCCCCAATGGGCGAGGTCGTCCTGCAGGCGCACGGCGATGGCCGCCGCACAGCGCAGCTGGTGCGCATAGGGGATGTCGAAACGGTAGTCGGCCAGTACGCGTTGCAGGGCCTCCACCGGCCGCGTCGGCGAGACCGCGTAGGTATGCCGCGCGACCGGATGGGTGATTGCATCGGAGGGCTCGACGTCGAAAGCAATGAATTCCAGCGCCGGGTCCACGCCGCGGGTAGCGAACAGGCGCCGCGACAGCGTGTTGTAGAAGGTCTTGTACAGCTCGGCGTCGATCAGGCCCTGCAGCAGCCCGCTGTACTGCGCGTGCACCTGCAGCCACAGCGCACGCTCGCCGATCGCGTCACCGGCGAGGCGGCGCAACGCATCCATCTGCTCGGCGATGCACAGGTCGTACAGGGCGATGCGCTCGACCGCATCCTGTCGCGCACCCGCCCAATCGCGCTGCTCGAAGCGCTGCCGCGCCCGCGCGGTGATCGCCGCGAAGCGGGCATGGTACTGCTCGAAACCATCGCGGATGGCACCGGCGATACGCGGCGCCAGCTCGGCAACGATGTCAGGCGTGGACATGCAGGGCTCATCCGGGAGGACCGGCTTCACCATACGCTGGCGTGGGGTGGCTTGTGTAGAGTCGAGCCATGCTCGACTGCTTTTGGCCGAAGTCGAGCACGGCTCGACTCTACAGAAGGCAGGGGCAGAAGCAGTCGAGCAAGCTCGACTCTACAACGCGCCGGTGGATCAGATCGCCAGTTCGGCCTCTACGTCCTGCACCTTGCGCCGCGCCAGCGCCAGGTTGGATTTGGTCCGGTCCAGCACGATGTAGAAAAACAGGCCCTTCTTCTTCGCCACCGGGCGCATGATGTGGTACGCCTTGCCCAGCGAGATCAGGATGTCCTCGATGCTGTCGTTGAGGTTCAGCGACGCGGCGGTCTTCATCTTGGCGCGGATCACTTCAGTGTTGCCGGCGGCGGCCACTTCCATGTCCATGCCGGCACCGGCTTCGCCCAGCAGCATGCCGCTTTCGTAGTCGACCAGCGCCACTGCCTGCGCGCCGTCGATGCCCATCAGTGCGTTCAACGATTCATTCAATCCAGCCACGTCGCACCCCTTGTCGATGTTGGTTCGAGCCCCTCGTTCCCCTGCGGCCGGGCTCACGATCCGCCGAGTTCGGCCAGGATCGCCTGGCCACATTCCCTGCTCTGCCACAGCACCTGGCCGATCACGCTGCGCTGGTCGCAGGCCGCCATCAGCAGCAGCGGTGCGCGCCCTTCGGCCTGGATCGCCAGCATCAGCACCTTGCCGCCCGCGGCTTCCAGCATCAGCGTCTGCAGATCGCCCAGCAGCAGTTCGCGGCCAACTGCCGCGGCCAGCGCCAGCATCGCGCTGGTCATCGCCGCCAGCCGTTCGCCGCGCCCTTCGGCCCCGGCACTGACCAGGGCGAAGCCATCGACACTGGCCAGCACCACCGTGCGCACGCCTTCCACGCGCTGCTGCAGGTCCTGCAGCAGCGGCTGCAGGCGCTCACGCTGACCGGCATCGGGCAGTACCGCCATCTGCCCGTCAGCCATGCGCCGCCACCAGTGCGTACGCTTCCATTTCGCTCATCAACACATCCATCAGCAACAGTCCCTGTTCGCGGTCGCGGGCATCCACCGCCAGCAGCGGCAGTGGTTGGTCGTCAAGGCTGGCACGGGCGGCCCAGTCATCCAGTGCGGCCTGCGGTGCCTGGTCCAGGTGGGTGACCGCCACCACCAGTGCCAAGGATGATGCGAACGGCTGCAGCACCTGCAGGTAGTCCTCCAGCTCGGTGGCCATGCCGGCACGACGCGCATCCAGCAGCAGCACCGCGCCACGCGCGCCCTGCAGCAGGATCGGCCACAGGAAATCGAAACGCTGCTGGCCGGGTGTTCCGTACAACCGCAGGCGTTCGCCATTGGGCAGATCGATGTCTGCGTAGTCCAGCGCCACGGTGGTGGACGCCTTGTCGGCGCCAAGGCGATCACTGTTGGCCACATCCGTGTCGACCACCGCGCCAACCGCGATGCTGCGTACCAGGGTCGACTTGCCGCTGCCCATGCCGCCCAGCACCACCACCTTGTGCTCACGCATTGCGTTCGCTCCCGCGCAGGTGCCGCCACAGGCGGGCAAGCAGGCCGTTGTCGGTGCGGGTGCCACCTGTCGCCATCAGCGGCGTCGCCGATGCAGTCTGCAGCTGCGCGTAGCCGCACAGGTAGGCGGCATGGATGAAATCGCGCACCGCCGCAGCCGGCAACTCGAGCAGCATCACGCACTCGTCAACCGTGCACGCGCGCTTGAGCAGCAGCGAACACAGGCGGAAGCCATCATGGTCGTGGCCCAGTACGCGGAAGTCCGGCCAGCGCAGCAGCTTCACTGAAGCGCCACGAAGGCGTTCGTCCAATGCCTGCCAATGGCGGCTGCGCTGTGCCCACTGCCACAGCAGCGGTCGCAGTGGCTGGCGTGGCCGCTCACCGGCCAGCGCCTGCAGGCGTGCGGGTGTCAGCGCATCCAGTTGCAGGTGTTCGAAGGCATCGGCCAGACGCTCCACCAGCGCCGCAGCCGGTTCCTGCAGCAGCACGGTCTGGTCGTGCTCCAGATCCATCAGCAGCAGAGGCCCGCTCGCATCACTCAACAGTGCCTGCCCCTGTCGCAGCGGCAGCCGCTCGCGCAGCAGGCGGGTGATGGCGTGTGCACCATCGGCAAGACGGATCGGTGCGGGTGCGTGCATGGCCATGGGCTCCGGTGCCAACTGCATGCGGCGCAGCGCGCGGCCGATGGCACCATCGTCAAGCACGTCCTGGTGCCCGTCGCCGTCACGCAGCTGGCCGCCGATATCCTCGATCCAGCACTGCAATCGCGGGCGTTGCTGGCGCATGCGCTGGGCCGCGTTGCGCAGTGTAGGGGTATCGCGGATGACCAGCAGGTCGCAATCGTCCAGATCCTGGCTGCGGCGGATCTGGCCATCCGGCAGTGCCGACGCCAGGCGCAGCCGTTGCAGCAGGGCCTGCTCGCCCTGGATGTCGGTTCCCACTACCAGCACGCGTGCCATCCGTGTTCCCCGAGCGACCACCTCCCCGGTGGTCTCGCGTCGCCAAGGCTAGGGCATTGCCAGCGAAGACCGTCGTGATCGACTGCTCAGATTGAAGGCGGTTGCAGACTGCCTCCTATCGTTTCTGCGACGGCCATCGCGGGCAAGTTTCATGCCCCTTTGACGGCATTCCGACAGCCGACGGATGTCACGGTTTCATCGCCTGGCCAAAAAAGAAACCCGCGCCGAGGCGCGGGTTCCGGTGTCACGGCCGAACGGCGATGGATCAGCCGCGCAGCTGCTCCAGCGCGGCGTTGAAGGTCGCGCTCGGGCGCATCGCCTTGCTGGCCTTGGCCACGTCCGGGCGATAGTAGCCGCCGATGTCCACGGCCTTGCCCTGCACTGCGATCAGCTCTTCGACGATCTTCTGCTCGTTGTCGGTCAGCGCCTTGGCCAGCGGGGCGAAGCGCGCCTTCAGTGCGGCGTCCTCGTCCTGCGCGGCCAGGGCCTGGGCCCAGTACAGCGCGATGTAGAAGTGGCTGCCACGGTTGTCGATGCCACCCAGCTTGCGCGACGGCGACTTGTCGTTGTCCAGGAACTGGCCGTTGGCTTCGTCCAGCGCCTTGGCCAGCACACGGGCCGCGGCGTTGTCGTAGCGGTTGCCCAGGTGTTCCAGCGACGCGGCCAGGGCCAGGAACTCACCCAGCGAATCCCAGCGCAGGTAGTCCTCTTCAACAAACTGCTGCACGTGCTTCGGGGCCGAACCACCGGCACCGGTCTCGAACAGGCCACCACCAGCCATCAGCGGCACGATCGACAGCATCTTGGCGCTGGTGCCCAGCTCCATGATCGGGAACAGATCGGTCAGGTAGTCGCGCAGCACGTTGCCGGTCACCGAGATGGTGTCCTCGCCCTTGCGGATGCGGTCCAGCGAGAACGCGGTGGCTTCCACCGGCGGCAGGATGCGGATGTCCAGGCCGGCGGTGTCGTGGTTCTTCAGGTACTGCTCGACCTTGGCGATGACCTGCGCGTCGTGGGCGCGGGCGGCGTCCAGCCAGAACACGGCCGGGGTGCTGCTCAGGCGGGCGCGCTCGACGGCCAGCTTGACCCAGTCCTGGATCGGCGCGTCCTTGGTCTGGCACATGCGCCAGATGTCACCGGCTTCCACGGCGTGCTCGAACACCACGGTGCCGGCATCGTCGGTGACCTTGACCACGCCGTCGGCGGCGATCTGGAAGGTCTTGTCGTGCGAGCCGTACTCTTCGGCCTTCTGTGCCATCAGGCCGACGTTCGGCACCGAACCCATGGTGGCCGGGTCGAAGGCGCCGTGCGCCTTGCAGTCGTCGATGACGGCCTGGTACACACCGGCGTAGCAGCGGTCCGGGATGACGGCCTTGGTGTCCTGCAGCTTGCCTTCGGCGTTCCACATCTTGCCGGAGTCACGGATCATCGCCGGCATCGAGGCGTCGACGATCACGTCGCTCGGCACGTGCAGGTTGGTGATGCCCTTGTCCGAGTTGACCATGGCCACGCCCGGGCGCTGTGCGTACTCGGCCGCCAGGTCGGCTTCGATCGCCGCACGGGTGGCTTCAGGCAACGACGGCAGGCGCGCAGCCAGGTCACCGATGCCGTTGTTTGCATCGAAACCGGCCTGCTTGAGCACGTCGGCGTGCTTGGCCAGCACGTCCTTGTAGAACTCGTTGACCGCCACGCCGAACATGATCGGGTCGGAGACCTTCATCATGGTCGCCTTCAGGTGCAGCGAGAACAGCACGCCCTGGGCCTTGGCATCGGCAATCTGCTCACCGATGAAGGCAGCCAATGCCTTGCGGCTCATGACGGCGGCGTCGACGATCTCGCCGGCCTTCACCGCGGTCTTTTCCTTCAGCACGACGGTGCTGCCGTCCTTGCCGTGGAAGGTGATCTTCAGCGCACCGGCGTTGGCCAGGGTGGCCGACTTTTCGCTGCCGTAGAAATCACCGGCAGCCATGTGCGCGACGTGCGACTTCGAATCCGAGGCCCAGGCGCCCATGCGGTGCGGGTGCTTGCGCGCATAGTTCTTCACCGACAGCGGTGCGCGGCGGTCGGAGTTGCCTTCGCGCAGCACCGGGTTCACCGCGCTGCCCTTGACCTTGTCGTAGCGCGCCTTGTAGTCGCGCTGCTGGTCGTCGGCCGGGGTTTCCGGGTAATCCGGCAGCGGATAGCCCTGGTCCTGCAGTTCCTTGATGGCCGCCTTCAGCTGCGGCACCGAAGCGGAGATGTTCGGCAGCTTGATGATGTTGGCGTCCGGCGTGGTCGCCAGCTGGCCCAGCTCGGCCAGATCGTCGCTGACCTTCTGCGCGTCGCTGAGCAGTTCCGGGAACAGCGACAGGATGCGGCCGGACAGCGAGATGTCACGGGTTTCCACCACGATGCCGGCAGTGGCGGTGTAGGCACCAACGATCGGCAGCAGCGACTGGGTGGCCAGGAACGGTGCTTCGTCGGTCAGCGTGTAGAGGATCTTGGACATGGGGGACTTGGACTCTGTAGCAATGCTCAGGGGAAGGCCGGCGCCAGCGCCGGGCCACGTGCAACCGTGTCACTTCCCCCGCCGCCGTCAGGGTGGGCGCGCGGCGGGGAAACCCCTGCATTGTCGCGTTTTCAGTCGCGCGGGGCAAAGCCGCGCCATACGCGGCGGTACTGCACCACTGTGTTGCGCCGCTGGCTCGCTTCCGGTCTGGAAGCTGAGGCTTGATGGCTAGTTCGACTTCCCGCTCGTGGAGGAACGCATGACCCATTCCGACAATCGCGGCCCCCACTCGGCACGCCTTGGACAGGTCAATGTCTGTGAGCGCTTGCTTTGCTGGAAGTTGCAGATGCGCAATCCCCCAACGACGGCGGCCAGGCTGGCGAGTTCATCAGCCGTCGCTGCAGAGCCTCGGATGTGCAGCGAACCGGCGCCAGACGATCCGGGTCGAACGTAGACGTCGTACCGGGTGGAACCTCCTTCCGCCCTTGCATACCCCGACACGACATATCCGCCGTCCGTGAAGCGCAGATCCGGCGTGCTTCCTGACGCAGGCTTTTCGGGGGCATCGCCCTCGTAGATCAAGGCGACTTCCCTACCTTCATGCCTGATGCGGTGCAGACCAAAGTCAACAGGTGCCTCGTAGGTCACGGACATGCCTGTTGGCACGCGCAGACAGGCGCCGTATAGGAAGTGGTCGCAGCTGTAGCTCCAGAGATTCGCGGGTCCCATTGCGAGTGTGAGCGCAATCCAGCTGAGCATGCTGTCCCCCGACCTGTCCGTGTTCCGTTCAGCGTACCCCGCTAGCCTCCCTAAAGCGGGCATCGCCCAACAAAAAAGGACGCAGCCTCGCGGCTGCGTCCATCGTGAGCCCTGCCGGGAGAGAGTCGGCAGGACTTACTTGACCTCGAACTCCTGCGGCGTTCCGGCCGCCTTGCCATCGACGGTGACTTCGGCGCGGTACTTGCCGGCCGGCCAGCCCTTTGCATTCTTGAACGTGACGTTGGTGGTTTCCGCACCGCTGGTGTTCAGGGTGGCGTTCTGTTCGCCGGCCACCTGGCCGTCCTGGTAGGTCAGCTTCGCGCCAACGGTGACGTTGTTGGCAGCACCGTCGGTCTTGACCGAGACGATGACGTCATCCTTCGGTGCGAACAATGCCGTCGTCGCAACCGACTTGTCGGCGGCTGCGGTCTTGCCGACGGTGACCGAGGAGACGCTGACCGCAGCGGCTTCGGCCATCGGCGGCGGTGCGCCGGTCATCGGCGCGGGAGCTGCAGGTTCGGCCGGGGTGGTCGCTGCCGGAGCGGCGTTGCTGTCGGTCGACTCTTCCTTCTTCTTGCAACCGACCAGGGCAACGCTGCCCAGCAGGGCGGCGATCAGGGCGGTCTGGAGCGGGGTGGTCTTGATCATTCGGGGTTCCTCCCAGGGATTGTCGGACGGCGTTCGATGGCCGGCTTACTTCGGCGGCAGTTTCAGGGTCTGGCCCGGGAAGATCTTGTCCGGGTCATCAAGCACATCGCGGTTGGCTTCGAAGATCTTTTTCCAGGCATTGGCGTCGCCCAGATGCTGCTTGGCGATCTTCGACAGCGAGTCACCCTTCTGCACGGTATAGGTGCCGCCGCTGACAACGTCTGCGGTGCTGTCCACCGAAGCGCTGACGCCGGAGAAGTCCGCCTTCGGCACCTGCTCGGCGGTACTGTCGACACTGCCACTGACGCCGGAGAAATCGGCTTTCTTCTCGGTACTCATCCACAACTCCCGTCTGCATGACTACGTGATTCGCACGGTGCCATGGAGGTTGTTAAATGGGGATGGTGCAGATGTGAAGCCGCCCCCCGGGGCGGCTGAACAATCGGGGGAATAGACGCCCGGTAGTGCCGGCCGCTGGCCGGCTGTGCCAAGGGGGATCCGGCCTTGGCCGATTGCCGGCCAGCGGCCGGCACAACGGGCAACCGCCTGCGGCGGTTACTGCCGCAGCTCGCGGTAGGTCGCAGCCGGGGCGGCAATGCCGGGGCTGGCCCGCCAGGGATTGATGTCCAGGCCACCACGGCGGGTATAGCGGGCCTCCACTTCCAGCCACTGCGGCTGGCAGCGGGCGGACACTTCGCTGAAGATCCGCTCAACGCACTGCTCGTGGAACTCGGCGTGCTCGCGGTAGCTGACCAGGTAGCGCAGCAGGCCCGCGCGGTCGATCTTCGGCCCACGGTAACGCAGGCTGACCGTTGCCCAGTCCGGCTGGCCGGTCACTGGGCAGTTCGACTTCAGCAGCGACGAGACCAGGGTCTCCTCCACCACCTCGCCCGCGTCGGCAGTCAGAAAGTCCGCCTGCGGCGGGCCGTAGCAGTCGATCTCCACGTCCAGTCCGTCGATGGATTCACCGAGCGGCGTCTCACGCAGGCCCGGCAGGCCGAACTCGATCTGGACCGGCGCACCGGCGCAGGCAGACAGGTCGTCGACGATGCGCGCGCGCAGTGCCTCGGCGCTGTCGATACGGGTGCTGTTGAGGGAATTCAGGTACAGCTTGAACGACTTAGATTCGATCAGCCGCGGCGAGGTGCACGGCACCTGCACGGTGGCGACGGCGACCTGCGGCTTGCCACGCGTGTCGAGCCAGCTCAGCTCGAAGGCATGCCAGCGGTCATGGCCGACGAACGGCAGCGCGGCGTCGTCGAGGCCGATCTCGGCGCGGGCACCGCTGCGGGGGATGGGAAACAGCAGGCCGGGATCGTACTGCGACGGGTAACTGACCTCGCGACCGAGGCTGGAATCCTGTGGGGTGTTCATGGGGGCATTGTATCGCGCGGACGGCGGGCCTTCGGCCGGGCCGGCCAACGGCGGAGCCACTCCGTGGTGGTTGTGTTGGATGGTCGCGAAAGGCGGTCTATCGGCCTGGCCGGGTGGGCAGGCGGGTCGGGGGACGCCGTTAACCCGTCCTTGGGGGCTTGGCCGCGGCTTGCTCGTGTGCGCTGTCCTGCGCACACGGCAAAACCGGGGTTGGGCGTCCTGCCCAGCCCGCCCGAGGCATGCCTCGGGCCCATGCCGCGGACACCCCCGCCCCGCCTACCCACCCGGCCCCTGACAGTTCCCTGCACGCGGCCACCACCACGGGGAAGATCAGAAAAATCAAAATCAAAAGCCAATCCTTCAGACATTCCGGATGTCTGCCCGTGTCGACCAAGGTCGACACCCACCAACAGCCGCGTGAACCTGTCGGGGGCGGGGCGGTGTGGGCCTGCAGGACCGTTGGCGCCATGGGCCCGAGGCATGCCTCGGGCGGGTTGGGCAGGACGCCCAACCCAGGCCTTGCGGTGTGCGCAGGACAGCGCAAACGAGCAAGGCGCCATCGAGCCCCCATGGGTGAGGGCGCTTTGCTTGCGAAGCATTGCTTCGCAAGCGCCCGAACGCACAGCCGCCAGCGGCTGGGCCGGTCTGGGGGTTTACGGCGTGTCCTGCAGGCCCACACCGCCCCGCCCAACCAACAGAAATCCAGCACCGCTTTTGCCGTTGACGTTGCCGTTGCTTCGGCGGGTGCAGGGCGCAGCCCTGCCTGAAACCCTCACCCCGCAGGAGTGCCGGCACCGTTCAAGTAATCCAGGCTCACCTGCAGCAGCGCGCGCAGTCCCACATCCAGCGCCTTCTCATCCAGCAGGAACTTCGGCGAATGATTCGCCGGTGCCGTCGCCGGGTCGATGCCCACGCTGGTCGAACCGACGAAGAAGAACATCCCCGGCACTTCCTTCGCGTACAGCGAGAAATCCTCCGCACCCATCTGCAGCGGTGGCTCGTACACGTTGTCCTTGCCCACCACTGCCTGCAGGCTCGGCAGCATCTTCGCGGTCAGCGCCGGGTCGTTCACCGTGGCCGGATTGCCCTCCGACTCGTAGATGTCCGTCACCGCCTTGGCACCGTGCGCGGCGGCGGTGTGCTCGGCCACATTGCGCAGGTCGGCGAAGATCTGCTGCCGCATGCCTTCGTCGAAGGTACGGATGGTGCCGACCATTTCCACTTCATCGGGAATGATGTTGTAGCGGATGCCCCCGTTGATCGCGCCGAAGGTCAGCACCGCCGGCTGCTTGGACAGGTTCGCGCGGCGGCTGACGATGGTCTGCGCGGTGCCGACCAGGTCAGCGGTGGCCACGATCGGATCAACACCGTTCCACGGCGCCGAGCCATGCGTCTGGCGACCGATCACCTTGATCCCGAAACGATCCGAGGCGGCCATCAGCGGGCCACCGCGCACCGCGATCTGCCCAGCCTGCACGCTGGAGAACACATGCAGGCCAAACACGGCTTCCGGCTTGAAGTCGGCGAACAGGCCTTCCTTCAGCATCAGGGCAGCACCACCCTCTTCCGGCGGCGGTGCACCCTCTTCGGCCGGCTGGAAGATCAGCATCACCTGGCCCGGCAGATCCTTCTTCATCGACACCAGTGCCTCGGCCACGCCGAGCAGGGTGGCGGTGTGCGCGTCATGGCCGCAGGCATGCATCACGCCCACGGTCTGCCCGCGGTACTGGTCGGTGGCTTTCGAGGCGAACGGCAGGCCGGTCTGTTCGGTCACCGGCAGCGCGTCCATGTCCGCGCGCAGGGCGATCTTCGGCCCGGGCTTGCCGCCTTCGATGATCGCCACCACGCCGTGGTGGGCGATGCCGGTCTTCGGCTTCAGGCCCATCGCACGCAGGCGCTTGGCGACCTCGGCCGAGGTGCGCACCTCACGGTTGGACAGTTCCGGGTGCTGGTGGAAATCGCGCCGCCATTCCACCACCTTGGCCTGCAGCCGCTGGGCGGCAGCGGTCACCTCCGGGCGCTGCCCGTCCTGGGCGTGGGCAAGAGCCGGCAAGGCCAGCAGCAGGGCGGACAGCAGCAACGAACGGCGCATCACGATCTCCACGGCAGGGGGTTCCAGCTGAATGTAGGGCAACACCGCCGCTACGGGAACCTCCGCGGCCGGATCCGGTCTTAGCGCCCGTCCCATCCGTCATGCAGGAAACGTGATGTGGCGCAGGTATGCTTTGCGCATTGCCAACCGGGGCCGTGCCCCGTCCAGCCCTCTTGGAGTCCTTGAATGTCACGTGTTTGGAAGATCGTGCTGCTGGTCGTGGCGGTACTGGTGCTGGCCGTGGTCGGCCTGCGCGTACTCGGCGGGGGCAAGGACAAGGCCGGTAGCCCGGCGGCAGCTGCGCGCCAGGGCGGTGAAGACCCGGATGCCGGCCCGGTGCCGGTGACCGTGGTGGATGCGGCACGCCAGGACGTGCCGGTCTATGCCAGCGCGCTGGGTACGGTGACCGCAATGAACACCGTCACCGTCAGCCCGCAGGTTGGCGGCCAGCTGATGAGCCTGAATTTCCGCGAAGGCCAGGAAGTGAAGAAGGGCGATGTGCTGGCGGTGATCGACCCGCGCACCGCCCAGGCCAGCTATGACCAGGCCGTGGCCTCCAAGCGCCAGAACGAGGCGCTGCTGGCCACCGCGCGTTCCAACTACCAGCGCTCGAACGCGCCGGAGTATCGCCAGTTCGTCGCCAAGACCGATCTGGATACACAGCGAAACCAAGTGGCACAGTACGAAAGCGCAGTCGCGGCGAACGAGGCCAGCATGCGCTCGGCGCAGGTGCAGCTGCAGTACACCAAGGTCACCGCGCCGATCACCGGCATCGCAGGCATCCGCGCGGTCGACGCCGGCAACGTGGTCAACGCCGGCACCGCGCTGGTCACGCTGACCCAGATCCATCCGATCCACGTGCTGTTCAACCTGCCCGAGCGCCAGCTCGGCGATGTGCGCCAGGCGCAGGCCGCCGGTGCGGTACCCGTCGCGGCACTGGACCGCGCCGATTCGCACGTGCTGTCCGGCGACGGCAAGCTTGACGTGGTCGACAACCTGATCAGTGCCGACAGCGGCACGTTCAAGGCGCGCGCGATCTTCGACAACACCGACAACGGCCTGTGGCCGGGCCAGTTCGTCAACGTGCGCATGCAGCTGCGCACGATTGCCGGTGGCGTGGTCATTCCGACCCAGGCCGTACTGCGTGGCCCGGACGGCGAGTACGTCTATGTGGTGCAGGGCGACAACACGGTGAAGATGCAGACCGTGCGCAGCGGCGTGGAAGTGGGTGACAGCCAGGTGCAGATCGCCGAGGGCCTGAAGGGCGGCGAGCGGGTGGTCAGTGAAGGCCAGTTCCGCTTGAAGCCGGGCAGCAAGGTCACCTCGCTGAAGCCGGGCGAAACCCCGGCGGTGCCGACCGAAGCCGAGCTGAAGGCCGCCGAGCAGAAGAACGGCGGCGGTGGCCGTCGTGGCGGCGGCCCGCGCTGAGCGCAGGCTACCGACCTCCCTCGCGCCGGCAAGCCTGCCGGCGCCGACATTGAAGTGCCAGCAAGGATCAGTCCGTGGGCTTTTCGACGATCTTCATCCGCCGCCCCATCGCCACCTCGCTGCTGATGGCGGGCCTGTTGCTGCTGGGCATCCTCGGTTACCGCAAGCTGCCGGTGTCGGCGCTGCCGGAAATCGATGCGCCCAGCCTGGTGGTCACCACCCAGTACCCCGGCGCCAACGCCACCACCATGGCCTCGCTGGTCACCACGCCGCTGGAGCGCCAGTTCGGGCAGATCTCCGGGCTGGAGCTGATGACCTCCGACTCGTCGGCCGGGTTGTCCACGATCATCCTGCAGTTCTCGATGGACCGGAACATCGACATTGCCGCGCAGGACGTGCAGGCGGCGATCCGCCAGGCCACCCTGCCCTCGTCGCTGCCCTACCAGCCGGTCTACAACCGGGTGAATCCGGCCGACGCGGCCATCGTCACCCTGAAACTGACCTCTGACACGCGCCCGCTGCGCGACGTCAACAACTACGCCGACTCGATCCTGGCCCAGCGACTGTCGCAGGTGCAGGGCGTGGGCCTGGTCTCGATCGCCGGCAACGTGCGCCCGGCCGTGCGCATCCAGGTCAATCCGGCGCAGCTGTCGAACATGGGCCTGACCCTGGAACAGCTGCGCAGCGCGCTGACCCAGGCCAACGTCAACGCGCCGAAGGGTTCGCTGAACGGCAAGACCCAGTCCTACAGCATTGGTACCAACGACCAGCTCACCAGTGCCGCCGAGTACCGCGACACCATCATCAGCTACAAGAACGGACGTCCCGTGCGTTTGTCCGACGTGGCCGAAGTGGTTGATGGCGTGGAGAACGACCAGCTGGCCGCCTGGGCCGATGGCAAGCCGGCGGTGCTGCTGGAAGTGCGCCGCCAGCCCGGCGCCAACATCGTGCAGACCGTCGAGCGCATCCGCGCGATCCTGCCGCAGCTGCAGGGCGTGCTGCCAGCCGACGTGCACCTGGAGATCTTCAACGACCGTACCGAGACCATCCGCGCCTCGGTGCATGAGGTGCAGTTCACCCTGATCCTGACCATCGGCCTGGTGGTGGCGGTGATCTTCGTGTTCCTGCGCCGCCTGTGGGCCACGATCATTCCCTCGGTGGCGGTGCCGTTGTCGCTGGCCGGCACCTTCGCGGTGATGGCCTTTGCCGGCATGTCGCTGGACAACCTCTCGCTGATGGCGCTGGTGGTGGCCACCGGCTTCGTGGTCGACGATGCGATCGTGATGATCGAGAACATCGTGCGTTACATCGAGCAGGGCAAGAGTGGCAAGGAAGCGGCCGAAATCGGTGCGCGCCAGATCGGCTTCACCGTGCTGTCGCTGACCGTTTCGCTGGTGGCGGTGTTCCTGCCGCTGCTGCTGATGCCCGGCGTCACCGGCCGCCTGTTCCACGAGTTCGCGTGGGTGCTGAGCATCGCCGTCGTGCTGTCGATGCTGATCTCGCTGACGCTGACCCCGATGATGTGTGCCTACCTGCTCAAGCCCGACGCCCTGCCCGAAGGCGAGGACGCGCATGAGCGCGCGGCGGCGGCCGGCAAGCAGAACCTGTGGACGCGCACCGTCGGCCTGTACGAGCGCAGCCTGGACTGGGTGCTGGACCACCAGCGCCTGACCCTGGCCGTGGCCGGCGGCGCACTGGTGCTGACCGTGCTGCTGTACGTGCTGATTCCCAAGGGCCTGCTGCCCGAACAGGACACCGGCCTGATCACCGGCGTGGTCCAGGCTGACCAGAACATCGCCTTCCCGCAGATGGAGCAGCGCACCAAGCAGGTGGCCGAAGCGCTGCGCCAGGACCCGGACGTGACCGGCGTGTCAGCCTTCATCGGCGCGGGCAGCATGAATCCCACGCTCAACCAGGGCCAGCTGTCGATCGTGCTGAAGGAACGCGGCGAGCGCGACGGCCTGGACAAGATCCTGCCGCGCCTGCAGAAGGCCGTCGCCGGTATTCCGGGCGTGGCCCTGTACCTGAAGCCGGTCCAGGACGTGACGCTGGATACCCGCGTGGCCGCCACCGAGTACCAGTACTCGCTGTCGGACGTCGATCCGGCGACCGTGGCCACCCAGGCCACACGCCTGACCGAAGCGCTGCGCAAGCGCCCGGAACTGGCCGACGTCGACAACAACCTGTCCAACCAGGGCCGCGCGCTTGAACTGAACATCGACCGCGACAAGGCCAGCGTGCTGGGCGTGCCGATGCAGACCATCGACGACACCCTCTACGATGCGTTCGGCCAGCGCCAGATCTCGACCATCTTCACCGAACTCAACCAGTATCGGGTTGTGCTGGAAGTGGCGCCGGAGTTCCGCACCAGCACCGCGCTCATGGAACAGCTGGCCGTTGCCTCCAATGGTGCCGGTGCACTGACCGGCACCAATGCCACCAGTTTCGGCCAGGTCACCTCGTCGAACTCATCGACGGCTACCGGCATCGGCGCGCAGAACACCGGTATCACCGTCGGCGCGGGCAGCATCATTCCGCTGTCGGCACTGGCCGAAGGCAAGGTCAGCAGTGCGCCGCTGGTGGTCAGCCACCAGCAGCAACTGCCGGCAGTGACGGTCTCGTTCAACGTGGCGCCGGGCTATTCGCTGTCCGACGCCGTGCGTGCAATCCAGGAGACCAAGGACAGCCTGGACATGCCCACCCACCTGCATGCCGAATTCATCGGCAAGGCCGCCGAATTCACCGGCAGCCAGACCGATGTGGTGTGGCTGCTGCTGGCCTCGCTGGTGGTGATCTACATCGTGCTGGGCGTGCTCTACGAGAGCTACATTCACCCGATCACGATCATCTCCACGCTGCCGCCGGCCGGTGTCGGCGCGCTGCTGGCACTGATGCTGTGCGGGCTGAGCCTGTCCGTGGACGGCATCGTCGGCATCGTGCTGCTGATCGGCATCGTCAAGAAGAACGGCATCATGATGGTGGACTTCGCGATCGAGGCGCGCCGCGCCGGCGCCAACGCGCATGAAGCGATCCGCCGCGCCTGCCTGCTGCGCTTCCGCCCGATCATGATGACCACCGCCGCGGCCATGCTCGGCGCGCTGCCGTTGGCACTGGGCACCGGCATCGGTTCGGAACTGCGCCGCCCGCTGGGCATCGCCATCGTCGGCGGCCTGCTGCTGTCGCAGCTGGTGACCCTGTACACCACGCCGGTGATCTACCTGTATATGGAGCGCTTCTCCGAATGGCTGGCCCGCCGCCGCGAGCAGCGCGCACTGCGCGACGGTTCGCTGCAGGAGCCGCAGGCATGATCCACGCCCCGCTGCTGCGGGGGGCCGCACGATGAACCTGTCCGGCCCCTTCATCCGCCGCCCGATCGGCACCGCGCTGCTGGCCATCGGCCTGTTCATGGTCGGCCTGATCTGCTACCTGCGGCTGGGCGTGTCGGCGCTGCCGAACATCGAGATCCCGGTGATCTTCGTGCACGCCAGCCAGTCCGGTGCCGATGCGGCAACCATGGCCTCCACGGTCACCGCGCCGCTGGAACGTCATCTCGGCCAGCTGCCAGGCATCGACCGCATGCGCTCGTCGAGCTCGGAAGGCAGCTCGCTGGTGTTCATGATCTTCCAGAGCGGCCACAACATCGATTCGGCCGCGCTGGACGTACAGACCGCGATCAATTCGGCGCAGGCCGACCTGCCCTCGGGCATGGGCTCGCCGATGTACCAGAAGGCGAACCCGAACGACGACCCGGTGATCGCCATCGCGCTGACTTCGCAGACGCAGTCGGCCGACGAGCTGTACAACGTCGCCGATTCGCTGCTGGCGCAGCGCATCCGCCAGATCAGCGGTGTTGCTTCGGTCGACATCGCCGGTGCCTCGACGCCGGCGGTACGCGTGGACGTCAACCTGCGCCTGATGAACGCACTCGGCCTGACCGCCGACGACCTGCGCAACGCGGTGCGCGCGGCCAACGTGACCTCGCCCACCGGCTTCCTCAGCGATGGCAACACCACCACCGCGATCATCGCCAACGATTCGGTGGCACGCGCCGCCGACTTCGCCGACCTGGTGGTCAAGACCCAGGGCGATGACCGGGTGATCCGGCTGAAGGACATCGCCAACGTCTACGACGGCCAGCAGGATGCCTACCAGGCCGCGTGGTTCGACCACAAGCCGGCGGTGGTGATGTACGTGTTCACCCGCGCCGGCGCCAACATCGTGGAGACCGTGGACCGGGTCAAGGCACAGATCCCCGCGCTGCGCGACTACCTGCAGCCGGGCACCACGATGACGCCGTACTTCGACCGTACGCCGACCATCCGCTCGTCGCTGCATGAAGTGCAGATCACTCTGCTGATCAGCCTGGCGATGGTGGTGCTGACCATGGCGCTGTTCCTGCGCCGGCTGGCACCCACGCTGATCGCCGCAGTGACCGTGCCGCTGTCGCTGGCCGGTGCCGCGCTGGTGATGTACGTGATGGGTTTCACCCTGAACAACCTGAGCCTGCTGGCGCTGGTGATCGCGATCGGCTTCGTGGTCGACGATGCGATCGTGGTGATCGAGAACATCATGCGCCACCTCGACGAAGGCATGCCGCGGATGCAGGCAGCGCTGACCGGCGCGCGCGAGATCGGCTTCACCATCGTCTCGATCACCGCCTCGCTGGTGGCGGTGTTCATCCCGCTGCTGTTCGCCAGCGGCATGATGGGCGCGTTCTTCCGCGAGTTCACCGTCACCCTGGTGGCGGCCATCGTGGTCTCGATGATCGTCTCGCTGACCCTGACCCCGGCGCTGTGCAGCCGCTTCCTCAGCGCCCACGACCACACGGCGCCGCCGTCGCGCTTCGGCCGCTGGCTGGATGCCGGCCACGAGCGCATGCTGCGCATCTACACCGTGTTCCTGGATTTCTCTCTGCGCCATGCGCTGCTGCTGTCGCTGACGCCGCTGCTGCTGATCGGTGCCACCGTCTTCCTGTTCGGCGCGGTGAAGAAGGGCGCGTTCCCGCCGCAGGACACCGGCCTGATCTGGGGCCGCGCCAACTCCAGCGCCACCGTATCCTTCGAGGACATGGTCGCCCGCCAGCGCCGCATCACCGACATGCTGATGGCCGACCCGGCGGTGAAGACCGTGGGTGTGCGCCTGGGCAGCGGTCGCCAGGGCTCCAGCGCACAGTTCAACGTCGAGCTGAAATCACGCAAGGAAGGCCGCCGCGAAACCACCGCACATGCCCTGGCGCGACTGAGCGCCAAGGCCGACCGCTACCCCGACCTGCAGCTGCGCCTGCGCGCGATCCAGGACCTGCCCAGCAACGATGGCGGTGGCTCCAGCCAGGGCGCGCAGTACCGCATCTCGCTGCAGGGCAATGACCTGGCGTCACTGCAGGAATGGCTGCCCAAGCTGCAGGCGGAGCTGAAGAAGAACCCGAAGCTGCGCGACGTCGGCACCGATGTGGACAATGCCGGGCTGCGCCAGAACATCGAGATCGACCGTGCCAAGGCCGCCCGCCTGGGTGTTTCGGTCGGCGCCATCGACGGCGCCCTGTACGGTGCGTTCGGCCAGCGCCAGATCTCGACCATCTATTCGGACATCAACCAGTACAGCGTGGTGGTCAACGCCCTGCCCTCGCAGACCGCTACTCCGGCGGCGCTGGACGAGGTGCATGTGCGTGCGCGCAACGGCGACATGGTGCCGCTCACGGCGGTGGCCAAGCAGGTGCCGGGGCTGGCGCCTTCGCAGATCACCCATGAGAACCAGTACACGACGATGGACCTCAGCTACAACCTGGCGCCGAACGTGAGCATGGGCGAGGCCAAGGCGATCATCGACGCGACCGTGGCCGGCATGCGCATGCCCGGCGACATCCGCCTGGCTGATGACGCCGGCTTCGGCTTCAACTCCGACCCCAGCGACATGCTGATCCTGGTGTTTGCCGCGATCCTGACCGTGTACCTGGTGCTGGGCATGCTGTACGAGAGCCTGATCCACCCGGTCACCATCCTGTCCACGCTGCCGGCGGCGGGCGTGGGTGCGCTGCTGGCGTTGTTCGGCACCAGTACCGAACTGTCGGTGATCTCGATGATCGCGCTGGTGCTGCTGATCGGCATCGTCAAGAAGAACGCGATCATGATGATCGACTTCGCGCTGGTGGCGCAGCGGGAACATGGGCTGGCACCGCGCGAAGCGGCACGCGAGGCCAGCATCGTGCGCTTCCGCCCGATCATGATGACCACGATGGTGGCGATCCTGGCTGCTGTGCCGCTGGCGATCGGCCTCGGCGAAGGGTCCGAGCTGCGTCGTCCGCTGGGTATCGCGATGATCGGCGGCCTGCTGTTCTCGCAGAGCCTGACCCTGCTCAGCACGCCGGCGCTGTACGTGATCTTCTCCTGCCTGGCCGAGCGCTGGCGCGCACGTCGCGCACGCAGGCGCGAAGCGAAGCTGCTCAAGCGCGCGCAACGGGCGTAGAAGGGCCCATCCACGCAGGGCGTGGATCTACTGGTAGCGCCGGCCGCTGGCCGGCGTTCTCCGTACAGCCAATCTGCCGGCCAGCGGCCGGCACTACCGTGGGAGCGGATGGTGGGTACGAACCGTGGGCACGGATGGTGGGTGCGGACCGTTGGTCCGCATACCTCCGGGTTTGACGCACGGTAACGAAAAGAGAACAATTCTCATCCAGCCATGGTCCTGCGCCCCTTCGCGGCGCCCCGCTGCCATCTCCGGCCAGCCTGCGTGATCCCAGCCACTGCCCCTTCCCCCACCCGTGGGCGGATGGCCTGTGGCCGTCCGTCGAGGACCACCATCGATGCTGCCTTCCCGTTCTCCCCGCCTGGCCCTGCTGGCCATCGCCCTGTCAGCCGCCTGCGCTGCCCATGCCGAAGCGCCGGCCGTCAGCCGTAACGCCACCGATCTGGATGCGGTGAAGGTCACCGCCGAACGCACCCATACCGACGCCGGCGCACTGGGCGACCGCGCCCTGCGCGACACTCCGTTCGCGATCACCGCTGTTGGCCGCGAGCAGATCGAGCAGCGCCAGGTGGTCTCGCTGGGCGAAGCCTTCCTGCTCGACCCTTCGGTCAGCACCCAGGTCAGCGCCTATGCCAGTGGCTGGAGCTCGCCCATCCGCAACCGCGGTCTGGAGCTGAACTACGACAGCTACCGGGTCAATGGCCTGCAGGTCTCTTCCTGGGGCACCGAATGGCCGCTGGAAGTGATGGAACAGGTCGATCTGCTGAAAGGCCCGGGCGGATTCCTGTATGGCTTCGGCACCCCCGGCGGCATCGTCAACTACATCACCAAGAAGCCGACGGACACGCCCACCTTCTCCGCCCAGCTGGGCTGGCGCGAACAAGGCATCGTCAGCGGCGGCATCGACGTTGGCGGCCGCTTCGGCAACGAGCAGATGTTCGGCTACCGCTTCAACGCCTTCCAGGAAAAAGGCGAGACCTTCAATGGCGGACACGTCGATCGCAAGGTGGGCGCACTGTCGCTGGACGCGCGCCTGAGCGATGCGCTCACCTGGACCTTCGACGGTGTGTTCCAGTCGCGCGACCTGCGCGAGGAATCGCCGCAGTACTACTTCCGTGGCCTGACCTCGTTGCCGCGGCCGATCGCCGGAGATACCGACAACAGCGTGCCCGGCACCTACTACGACACACGCTCCAGCCTGCTGTCGACCGGCTTGAACTGGCAGATCAACAGCGACTGGAAAGCCAGCCTGAGTTACGGCGTCACCACCTCGTGGAATGACGTCAACAAGATCTTCGCCTACATCGACGATCTCAACGGCGACTACGACGTCAACGTCTACGAACTGGGTGGCAAGAGCGAGTGGAAGCTGGCCCAGGCGATGCTGCAGGGCAGCTTCCGCACCGGCCCCCTTCAGCATCAGGTGGTGGCGGGCATCAGCCACCAGACCGGACTGGGGTGGGACCGCCCCTACGAGTGGAACCTGATTGGCCGCGCCAACCTGTACCAGCGCCATGCCATCCGCCACGACACCGTTGGTTCGCGGGTGATGACCCGCGGCGACGAGACGGTGCAGCAGGCGGTGTTCGCAAGCGATACGGTGAACCTCGGCAGCGGCTGGTCGGTGCTGGCGGGCTGGCGCTACAACGACTTCGAAACCAAGGGGCGGTACCACACCTACCCGGTCACCCCGACCTACGCCGTGATGTTCAAGCCCAGCGAGGCGGTCACCCTCTACGCCAGCTACATCGAGTCGCTCGAAGCGGGCAGCCGCGTAGGCAACAGCTACATCAACGCCGGTGACGTGCTTGATCCCACCATCAGCAAGCAGTACGAGATCGGGGCCAAGGTCGAAGCGGCGCGTTGGAATGCGAACGTGGCCGCGTTCCGGCTGGAACGTGGTGCCAACATCGATGAGCTCACGCCGGCCGGCAAGCGCCTGGTGCAGGACGGCATCACGCTGTACGAAGGCATTGAAGCCAGTGCCGACCTGCACCTCAACGATGCACTGACCGTCGGCGGCGGCGTGACCTGGCTGGATCCGACCTACGACAAGCTGTCCCCGGGCAGTGCCGCACAGGAAGGCAACCGCACCGCCGGTGCTGCGCGCTGGAGCGGCGTACTGCACGCCACCTACCAGCTGCCGTGGGTAGACGGCTTGGAAACCTATGCCGCCGTGCGCTACTACGGCGATGTCTGGTATGACGCCGACAACACCCTGAAGCTGCCTGACTACACGCTGGTGAATGCAGGCATCGGCTATCGCCTGCTGGCGTCCGGCCATCCGGTGACCCTGCGTGCCAGCGTCGAGAACCTGGCCAACCGGAAGTACTGGTCCAACGCCGGCGCCGGCCTGCCGCGCACGTTCGCGGTGAGCGTGCGCTGGGAGATGTAAGGTGCCGGTCCCCGCCGTCCATGCGGACGACGGGCCCGCACATGGACGGTGGGTGCGGACCGTTGGTCCGCACTCCATATTTCACCCCGTACCCGCAATAATGGTGGGAGACCCTTCCACCGAGCCTGCATGCCCGCCCGCGAATCCCGCCTCAGCCGCCTGTGGGCCCACGAAAAGGCCAGTTATGGCCTTCGGGTGTTCATCGCCCTGACCGCAGCGCTTGCCGTGTGCTGGCAGCTGGACGCGCTCACTGCCCTGCCCGGCGTGTTCCTCGGCATCATCGCCAGCGCCATCGCCGAGACCGACGACAACTGGTGGGGCCGTACCAAGGCGGTACTGCTGTCGCTGCTGTGCTTCTGCCTCGCCGCCGCCTCGGTGATCTGGCTGTTCCCCTGGCCGTGGATCTTCATCGGCGCGCTGGCGCTGTCCACCTTCGGGTTGACCCTGCTGGGTGCGCTCGGCGAGCGCTACGCGTCCATCGCCCAGGCCACGGTAACGCTTGCGATCTACACCATGATCGGGCTGGAGCAGCATGGCGCCAGCGACCTGCACAGCGCGCTGGACGCGGTCAGCCACCTGCTGGCCGGTGCGGTCTGGTACGGCCTGCTGTCGATCCTGTGGACCGCACTGTTCGCCAACCGTCCGGTACGCGAACGCGTGGCGCGACTGTACGTTGAACTGGGCCGCTACCTGCAGTTGAAGGCAACACTGTTCGAGCCGGTGCGCGAGGCCGACCTGCAGCGTCGCCAGCTCGACCTGGCCGAACAGAACCGGCGCGTAGTCGGTGCATTGAATGAAGCCAAGACCGCGATCCTGGCCCGCTTCGGCCGTTCCGGGCGGCCCGGCGTGAACTCCGGCCTGTACCTGCGCCTCTATTACATGGCACAGGATTTCCACGAGCGCGCCAGCTCCTCGCACTACCCCTACGGTGCGCTGGTCGATGCCTTCTTCCACAGCGATGTGCTGTACCGCTGCCAGCGCCTGCTCGACCTGCAGGGGCAGGCCTGCGCACGGCTGGGCGAGGCGATCCGCCTGCGCCGTCCGTTCGTGTATGGCGAAAGCAACCAGCAGGCCGGGCGCGACCTGGCCGATGCGCTGGCCTATCTGCGCGACCAGCAGCGGCCGCAGTGGCAGCGACTGCTTGGCTCGCTGGATCTGCTGGTGCACAACCTGCGCAGCATCGAGCGCCGCCTGCTGGATGCCGAGCGCTCCGAGGCCAGCCTGGACAACGTCGATACCCGCCTGCGCGACAGCAACCCGCACACCCTGCGCGAGATGGGCGTGCGCGTGCGCCAGCAGCTCACGCCCGGCTCGGTCCTGTTCCGCCACGGCCTGCGCATGGCATTGGCCCTGATCGCCGGCTTCGCGGCAATCCGCTTGTTCAATGCACAGAACGGCTCGTGGGTGCTGCTGACCATCGTGTTCGTGTGCCGCCCCAACTTCGGCGCGACCCGCCAGCGACTTGCACAACGCATCGTCGGCACCGTGGCCGGCCTGGTGCTGACCTGGGCACTGCTGCAGCTGTTCCCACAGCTGCACGTACAGCTGCTGATCGCGCTGCTGTCGGCGCTGCTGTTCTTCTTCACCCGCACCGACCGCTATCTGGTGGCCTCGGCGGCGATTACGGTGATGGCACTGACCTGCTTCAACCTGATCGGCGACGGCTTCGTGCTGATCGTGCCGCGCATGGTCGATACGCTGCTGGGTTGTGCAATCGCGGCGGCGGCCGCGTTCCTGATCCTGCCCGACTGGCAGGGCCGCCAGCTGCACCTTGTGCTGGCGCGCGTGCTGGACACCGCCGCGCGCTACCTGGATTCGGTACTGGGCCAGTACCGCAGCGGCATGCGTGACGATCTGGCCTACCGCATCGCCCGCCGCGACATGCACAACGCCGACGCCGCGCTATCCACCGCGTTGTCGAACATGCTGCGTGAGCCCGGCCATGTGCGCCGCAATCTGGATGCCGGCTTCCACTTCCTGGCGCTGTCCAACACACTGCTCGGGCACCTGTCGGCCCTGGGTGCGCACCGCGACCAGGTGGACAGCTACGCCGGCGATCCGCTGGCGCTGGCTGCCGGTGAGCGCGTGCGCAAGGCGCTGCAGCAGCTGGCGACGGCCCTGAGCGCTCGGCAGCCGGTCAGCGAGGACGACAACGACGCTGATCGCGCGGTGGCGGCCGAACTGGAACAGATCGACGAGGCGATGCCGCCGAAGTTGCAGCTGATCCGCACGCAGATGGCGCTGGTGCTGCGGATGCTGCCGAAGGTGCGGGCGGCGGCGAATAAAGCGGTGCGCAGCCTGACCTGATCCCTCATCGCTGGTCGGACATTCCATCCACGCATGGCGTGGATCCACTGCATCGCGTGCAACCGTGCGTTGCGTATGGCGATGCACCCCGATCACGTTCCCGCGCGGATACTGGGTGATCCCCTGCCCCGGATTCCTCCATGAAGATCGAACTCACCGGCCGTACCGCGCTGGTCACCGCCTCCACCGCCGGCATCGGCCTGGCGATTGCCCAGGGCCTGGCCAACGCGGGCGCGCGGATCATTCTCAACGGCCGCAGCACCGACAGCGTCGAACGCGCCCGCCAGCGCCTGCTCGCCGCCGTTCCGGGTGCCGACGTGCTCGGCGTGGCCGCCGACCTCTCCGATGCGGCCGGCGTCGACACGCTGCTGGCAGGCCTGCCCAAGGTCGACATCCTGGTCAACAACGCCGGCATTTTCGGCCCCGAGGACTTCTTCGAGACCGAAGACGCGACCTGGGAACGTTACTGGCAGACCAACGTGATGTCCGGCGTGCGCCTGTCGCGGGCACTGTTGCCGGCCATGGTCGATGCCGGCTGGGGTCGCGTCCTGTTCATCTCGTCCGAATCGGCACGCAACATTCCGGCCGACATGATCCACTACGGCGTCAGCAAGACCGCGCAGCTGTCGCTGTCGCGCGGCCTGGCCAAGCGCGTGGCCGGCAGCGGCGTCACCGTCAACGCGGTGCTGCCCGGCCCGACCCTGTCTGACGGTTTCGCGGCGATGTTCGAAGATGAACGCCAGCGCAGCGGCAAGCCACTGGAGCAGATCGGCCGCGAGTTCGTGATGACACACCGGCCGTCTTCGGTGATCCAGCGCACCGCCACGGTCGAGGAAGTGGCCAACATGGTGGTGTACCTGGCCTCGCCGCAGGCCTCGGCGACCTCGGGTGCGGCGCTGCGCGTGGATGGCGGCGTGGTCGACGATATCGTCTGAGACCTATCAAGGTGTGCGGACCAACGGTCCGCACCCACAGTTGTGGGGCTTCAGTAGATCCACGCCATGCGTGGATGCATCCCGCCATGGTCCCGGCGGATAGGCAGGAATGCTAGGCTGCGCCGGTCAAGGAGGCTCCATGTCCGGTCACAACCAGTTCGCCCTGCTGCGCCAGCGCCGTTTCCTGCCGTTCTTCGTCGTCCAGGCGCTCGGAGCGTTCAACGACAACGTGTACCGGCAGGCGATCATCGGCCTGTTGTTCTATCTGGGCGTTTCGGAGGAGCAGCGTTCGCTTTACACCACGCTGGCGCCAGCCATCTTCATCCTGCCGTACTTCCTGTTCTCGGCGCTGGCCGGGCAGATCGCCGACAAACTGGAAAAATCGCGGCTGATCGTGATCACCACCACCATGGAGATCGTGATCATGTCGATGGCGGCTGTCGGTTTCATCACCGAGAACCTGCCGTTCCTGCTGGTCGCTCTGTTCTGTACCGGCATGCAGTCGACCCTGTTCGGCCCGGTAAAGTACTCGGTACTGCCCTCGGTGCTGAAACCCGAGGAACTGACCGGCGGCAACGGCCTGGTCGAGATGGGTACTTCGATCTCGATCCTGTCCGGCATGATCATCGGCGGCTCTGTATTCCTGCTTGCGGGCAGCTACGGTCCGATCGTGGCAGCCACAGCGGTGATCGCTCTGGCCATCTGCGGCAACATCGCGGCGCGCCTGATTCCCAAGGTCGACGCCGGCGATCCGAACCTGAAGATCAACTGGAACCCCTTGCCGGAGTCGCGGGTCGTGCTGCGCATGGCACGGCAGCAGAAGGCGGTGCGCAACGCCATCCTCGGGGTATCCTGGTTCTGGTTCGTCGGTACCGTGCTGACCTCGCAGCTGCCCAATTACGCGTTGGCCAACCTCGGCGGCGAACCCAAGCTGTATCTGTTCGCCCTCGCCCTGTTCTCGGTCGGCACCGGCGTTGGCTCGTTGCTGTGCGAGAAGCTGTCGGCACGCACGGTGGAAATCGGCCTGGTGCCGCTGGGTGCGTTCGGCATGACCGCGTTCCTGCTCGACCTGTATTTCGCCCGCAGCGGCGAAGCGACCGTGCACGGACTGACCATCGGGACGTTCCTGCAGCAGCCGGGCAGCATCCGCATCGTCATCGACCTGATCGGCATCGGCCTGTTCACCGGCATCTTCGTGGTGCCGCTGTTCGCGCTGATCCAGAGCCGCACGCCGAAGGCGCAGATGTCGCGCGTGTTTGCGGCGCTGAACATCCAGAACTCCGGCTTCATCGTCGGCGCAGCCCTGCTGTCGCTGGCCGCGCACAAGCTGCTGCACTGGACCATCCCGCAGCAGTTCCTGGCGCTGGCCATCGCCAACGCACTGGTGGCGATCTACATCTTCACCATCGTCCCCGAATTCCTGATGCGCTTCCTCAGCTGGCTGATGGTGCGCACCCTGTACCGCCTGCGCCCGCACGGCATCGAGGCCAACGTGCCCGACGAGGGCGCCGCGCTGCTGGTCTGCAACCATGTCAGCTACATGGACGCACTGATCCTGTCGGCGACGATCCCGCGCCCGGTGCGCTTCGTCATGTACTACAAGATCTTCAACATTCCGGTGATGCGCTGGATCTTCCGGACCGCCAAGGCGATCCCGATCGCCGGTGCGCGCGAAGACCCGGCGCTGATGCAGCGCGCGTTCGATGACATCGACGCTGCGCTGGCCGAAGGCGAGCTGGTCTGCATCTTCCCGGAAGGCGCGCTGACCAAGGATGGTGCGATGGCACCGTTCAAGTCCGGCGTCGAGAAGATCCTCGAACGGCGGCCGGTGCCGGTGGTGCCGATGGCGCTGCGCGGCATGTGGTCGAGCATGTGGAGCCGGCGCGACAGCCGCCTGGGCCGCATGCGCGTGCCGCGCCGTTTCCGCGCCACCGTCGAGGTGGTGGCGGCAGCGGCCGTGGATGGCCACAGCACCAGCGCACCGGTGCTGGAGGCCCAGGTGCGGGCCCTGCGCGGCGATCACGCCTGACGAGATGGGCCCGCCGAGCGGGCCCAGCGGACTCCCCCACATACGTCACCGTCCAGTGGTGTACGCGACATGTCGTGACTGTAAACGCATACATGCAACGCAGGTTGCGGTAGATTACGCACCCACAGGGGGGAGGTCCGGCCGATTCATCATGGCCGGCCACCAAGGAATGGAGTCTCGCTTTGAATCAACCACCACCGCTCAGCCGTCCGGTCTACATCCCCAACCATCTGGTCTGGGCGATCCTGACGACGCTGTTCTGCTGCCTGCCGTTGGGCGTGGTGTCGATCGTGTACGCCTCCCAGGTCGATGGCCGCCGCGCGGCCGGCGACCTGCCGGGGGCCTACAGTGCGTCGCGCAAGGCGGGCTGGTGGGCGGTGGCTTCGGCCGTGGCCCTGCCGGTCCTGTTGCTGTTGTGGTTCGGGCTGTTCGGCGGCTTGGCCGTACTGGGCGCTCTTTCCGACCAATGATTCACCACCACCACCCATCAAGGAGCTTGAACCCATGAATACTGCTACTCCGCAGGTCCCGAACAACCTGGTCTGGGCGATCCTGACCACCCTGTTCTGCTGCCTGCCGGCCGGCATCGTGTCGATCGTCTACGCCGCCCAGGTCAACGGCAAGCTGGCGGCCGGCGACATCGCCGGCGCCCAGGACTCCGCCGCCAAGGCCAAGAAGTGGGCCATGTGGTCGGCCATCGCCTGGGTCGTGCTGGTCGTGCTGTACGTGCTGTTCTTCGTTGTGCTCGGCGGCATGGGCGCGATGAGCAACGGCAACTACTGATACGCCTGGACGGATCCGGCGCCTGCGCCGGATCCGTTGTTGCATGTCCGCGCTTCCCGCTCGTTCCCGACTCGCCCGCTGGGCACCGCTGCTGGTTTCCGCCGGCCTGGCCGTGGGTGCCACGGTGGTGCTGCGCAACGTCAATCCGTATGTCGCCGGCAATCCCCTGCCGAGCTGCCCGCTGTACGCGCTGACCGGCCTGTACTGCCCGGGCTGTGGCAGCACGCGCTGCCTGTATTCCCTGGTCCACTTCGACCTGCCCGGCGCGATGGCGATGAACCCGCTGCTGGTCATCAGCCTGCCGTTCCTGTTGTTGATGCTGCTGAACATCGCCGGCATCCGCCCGCGTGTGCTCGACCCGCTGATGCGGGTGCTGGCCAATCCCGTGTTCTGGCTCTGGGTGCTGCCCGGGTATGCGCTGCTGCGCAACCTGCCGTGGGCACCGTTCACTGCACTGGCACCGATCTAGGTTTCCAGCCAACGGCGCAGCCCCTCGTGGTGGGCGGCGTTTGTCGATCATGGGGTTGGCCGGGCGGGATGGGTTTGCGGGGGACGCCGTGAATCCGTCCGTGGAGGCTTGGCCGCGGCATCCATGCCGCGGACACCCCCGCAAACCCATCCCGCCCGGCCACGGACAGTTTCCGTGTGCGTCCACCACGGAAAAGAAAGAGAAGATCAAAAGCGAAAGCGGAAGCGGATCGCTTCGCTCTGCATCCACGCATGGCGTGGATCTACCGTGTCGACCAAGGTCGACACCTACCAACAGCCGCGGGAATCTGTCGGGGGTGGGGCGGTGTGGGGCTGCAGGACCGTTGGCGCCATGGATGGCGCCATCGAGCCCCCAAGGACGGGTTTACGGCGTGTCCTGCAGCCCCACACCGCCCCGCCCAACCATCACCAATCCAGAGCTGCTGTTGCTGTTGCTGTTGCCTCTGCAGGTGCAGGGCTGCAAGCCCTGCAAAGCAACTACGTCACCCAGCCTGCAATCACCAGCAGGGCGAGGATCGCCAGCCACAGCAGCAGCATCCGCCACACCAGGCTCATCGCATCCCGCAGGTCCGGCAACCGCTGCCACACCGGCAACAGCCCCGCCTCGGTGTAATCGTGCGCATCCTCGCGTAGCTCGGCATTGACGCTGGCCCGCGCCACCGCGCCCAGGAAGCCGATGTTGCCGGCCAGGCGCTCGCCGTGGGCCTGGCGCCAGGCCTTCCACGCCGTATCGAAGTTGCCCACCAGCGCCATCGAAAATGCCATCAGCTGCGCCACCGGCCACTCGATCCAGCCCAGCAGGCGCTGCGCCAGCGCCAGCGGCTCCACCGGCACGCGGGCACGCATCGGGCTTTCCGCCATCAGCGCCAGCAGCCGGTAACCGAGAGCACCGGCCGGGCCCAGCAGCAGGAACCAGAACAGCACCGCGAACCAGCGCCGCAAGGCGTTGAGCACGGTTGCCTCGACCAGTGACGGAATGTCCTCGCGCAGGCTGCCACCGGCCGCCTGCAGGTTACGTACCGCGGCCTGGCGCGTCGCCGCGTCATCGGCATCGATGATCGCTTCGATATCGCGGTCCAGATCGCGCGGGCCCCAGCACCACGCCAGCACCGCCACGCCCAGCAGCAGCGACGGCAGGCCGAACAGCACCCCACGCAGCAACCACGCCAGCAGCGCCATCAGCAGCAGCGGCGGCAGCAGTGCCAGGGCAACGCCGGCCGGTCCCTGCCAGGCCTTGCCACCCCGCGCGTCCAGCCAGCCCAGCCAACGCCGGAAGCCGTCGAAACGGCGCAGCGAGGCGGCAGCGGCCGGGGCAACATGGCCCAGGGCCAGTGCCACCAGCACGGCGGCCAGAGTGGTGAACATGGCAGGTCTCCCTACGAAACAGAACGCTCGGCGTCGCTACCTTACCTGTCGCAGCGGCGCCCTCAGCGGTGAACCGGACTGTAACCCGGGCCGTGTTCAGGTGGCGGCAATACAGGCGCCACCGTCAGCCCCGCTCAGCCCTTCTGCTGCCGGTACCAGTGTTCGATCAGGCCGCGCGAAATCGAGATCGGCGGCGACAGGCGGATGCCCTGGCCATCGTCCTCCACATCGCGTGCCAGTGCCGCGCCGACCTCGTCGGCACTGAACCAGCGCGCATCTTCCAGCTCGCCATCCACGGTCGGCAGGTCATCCTGCGCCTGTGCACGGAAACCGATCATCAGCGCGCCCGGGAACGGCCACGGCTGCGAACCGAGGTACTGGCAGGCGGTCACCCGTACCTTGCTCTCCTCGTGCACTTCACGCACCACGGTCTGCTCGAAGGTCTCGCCGGGTTCGACGAAGCCGGCCAGCACCGAGTAACGCCGCGGTGCCCAGTTCGACTGCCGGCCCAGCAGCAGCCGGCCCTGGTTTTCCACGGCGACGATCACGGCGGGATCGACACGCGGGTAGTGCTCGGTGGCGCACTGCCCGCAGCGGCCGACGAAGCCACCACGGGCAAACGCCACGGCGCCGCCGCACACGCCGCAGAAGCGGGTGCGCGAGTGCCAGTAGGACATGCCGCGGGCATAACTGAAGGCGGTCGCATCGGCCATCGGCCACAGCAGTGCGGCCTGGCGCAGGTCGAGGCGGCGCGGGGCCGTGACGGTAACGTTGGCGGCTTCGACCGAGAACCAGGCCTGCTCGCCACGCAGGCCAAGGAAGATCGCGGCACCGGGGCCGCCGCCGATGTCGGCGCCGGTCAGCGCCAGCGGCTGGTCGTCATCGCCGGTGAAGACGCTGCCGTCCTGATCGAGCACGAGAATGCGCGCGCCCGGCCACAGGCGCGCCAGTGCATCGGCATCGTCGCGCAGGGCATCGGCGCGCTCCAGCGGTTCGCCAACGAAGGCGAAACCGGAAAGCGGCGAAGGAGTATTGGGCATCCGGCAAGCGTGCCGCCAATCGATGCAGGTGGCAAGTTCGGCGCTGTGCGCAATCTGCCGGTGTGGGCGTGCAGGCACAGCATCCACGCATGGCGTGGATCTACTGAGGTGCCAACCTTGGTTGGCACCTTCCGGCCACAGGCCTCTTACATGCTGAAGCTGCTGCCGCAGCCGCAGGTGGTCTTGGCGTTCGGGTTGCGGATCACGAACTGGGCACCGGTCAGGCTCTCGGTGTAGTCCACCTCGGCGCCCATCAGGTACTGCAGGCTCAGCGGGTCGACCAGCAGGGTCACCCCGCTGGTCTGTACCGCCAGGTCATCCTCGGCACGGTTCTCGTCGAACTCGAACCCGTACTGGAAGCCCGAACAGCCACCGCCTTCGATGTACACGCGCAGGGCCAGGTCGGGGTTGCCCTCTTCCTGGATCAGGGATTTGACCTTGGCGGCCGCCGACTCGGTGAAGTTCAGCGGGCGCTCCAGCGACTGGTAATCGGGCGCGGCAACCGGGGTGGCGCCGGGCAGGGAGACTAGCGTGCTCATGGTGTCAGCATGGGGGTGCCGACGATGGCTTTCAAGCCATCGCCTCGGCCAGCTTGCGGCGTGCGGCGGTGTCACCCTTGCCGCCATTGGCCTCATCACCTTCCGGGGCCGGCAGGGCCGCCATCGGGGCGCTGGCATGGATCAGGCGGCCGTTCAGCTGGGCACCCGCATTCATCTCCACCACCTGGTAATGGACGTTGCCATTGACCCGCGCGCTCGGGGTCAGTTCGACCTTCTCGGTGGCATGCACGTCGCCGTCCAGGCGTCCACTGATGACCACCACCTGGGCACGGATCTCACCTTCGATCACGCCATGCTCGGCGACCGTCAAGGTCGCGCCGCTGGCGCCTTCGGCGGCGATCACCTTGCCGTGGATGCGGCCTTCCACATACAGGCCACCACTGAATTCCACATCACCGCGGATCACCACCTGGTTGCCGATCAGGGCATCCACCACCAGCTGGCCTTCACGGTTGGATTTGCTGCTTCCGAACATCTGCCTACTCCCCTTTGGCGGCCGGCGCACCGGCCTGTTTCCAGTCGAATACCTGGGTGGTACCCCCCGTACCACTCCCCAATGTCACCCGCACGCGTTGCGGGGTGAAGTCAGCCGGCAGCATCACGCTGCCGGTGAGCTGCTGGAAGTACCGGAACGAGTAATCCTGTCCCGGTACCTTGCTGCGCTGGTGCAGATCATCCCAGCTGATCGTGGCCAGCTTGCCGTTCTTGACGCCTTCCACGGTGAAACGCATCTGCCCCTGGCTGATGGCGCCGCGGTTGAGGTTCTGTGTCAGCACGGCGGTGTACTGCCAGGTGCCGGCCGCTTCCGGGCTGAACTCGATCGAATGGGTGTTCAGGCCCTTGCGCTGGCTGGTCGAACCCACCAGGCGCTCATAGAAGGCAACGTCGGCACGCAGGCCGGCGATTTCCTCATCGCGTTCGGCCAGCGAGGACTGCACCTCGGTGTTGGCGGCGCGGCTGATGCGGTCGGAGGCTTCCAGCGTGGCCTGCTTCTGGCGCAGTTCGGTCAGCTGCGCCTGCAACGTCTCGGCGCGCTTCTCGGCGGCCTGCAGGCGCTGGCCCTGTGCATCGCGCGGCGTGGCCATCCAGCAGCCACCCAGCACGGCCAGCACCAGGCTGAGCAGCCAGATGCCGCCGATCACCAGCAGGCGGCGACGGTCGGCCGGCGGTTGCGGCGCGCCGGGCAGGCGAACCTGCACGCGCATGGGAGGACGGTTGGTCATGGGTGGATTCCGGGGCATCGCGAGGGCGACACCGGTACGGCCCCTGTGGCAAACGACGGGCTAGTGTATGACAGGACGGGTGGGTTTCCTGCGCAGTGGCGAGCCACCGTCTGTGGCGTTCAGGCATGCCATCGTCGATAGTGTGGTCCCCTGCACAGTTCCGTCGCCGGAGCATCGCCATGACCGAAGCCCACCTGTTCGTGATCGGCATCCTGCTGGCCTGGCTGGCCGGCATCCGCGTCTACCTCACCGTGTTCGGTGTCGGCCTGGCCGGCCTGCTCGGCTGGGTCGACCTGCCGCCGGCCCTGCAGGCCACCGAATCGTGGTGGGTGCTGGGCACCTCGGCAGCGCTGGCGGTAACCGAATTCTTCGCCGACAAGATTCCCGGCGTCGACTCGGCGTGGGATCTGGTGCAGACCCTGGCACGCGTACCCGCAGGTGCCTTCCTTGCCGCAGCCACGCTGTCGCCGGATGGGCAGCTGGGCACCGGCGCACTTGCTGCCGGTGCCGGTGTCGCGCTGGCCAGCCATGGCCTGAAGGCCGGCACCCGCGCCCTGCTCAATACCTCGCCCGAGCCTGCCAGCAACTGGGTGGCCTCCGCAGCCGAGGACACCGTGGTGGTCGGTGGCCTGGCCCTGGCCCTGGCACACCCGTGGATCGCGCTGATCGTGGTGCTGGCCTGCAGCCTGGCCGGCGCGCTGCTGGTGTGGCTGGTCTGGCGCACCTTGTGGAAGGGCGTGCGCTGGCTGGCACGCAGTGCGTCGCCCGACAGTCCACGCCAGCCCGGTACCGGTTGATCGCCGGGCTTGTCGCATAATGGACGCGAACACCAGGAGCACCGATGGCCGCAAACGAATCCCCCGCGGGCGCCCGCCCGGGACGCGCTGAAACCCCTCCGGCCGATCATTGGCAACGCTGGACCGCTGAACCGGCGAGCGCGGTCGCCGCAGCGCCGGCCGCGGTTCCGCCGCTGGCCGCCTCCGACGCACCCGCATCGATCGGCAGCGCACCGCCGCCGTTGCCGGCCCCGGCCGTGCTTGCCGAGGCTGGCAACAACGACCAGGCGCCGCCGCCCTCCGATTCGCCCTACCGCGTGCTGATCGTCGAGGACGACCGCGCGCAGGCCCTGTTCGCACAGAGCGTGCTGCATGGCGCCGGCATGCAGGCGATCGTGCACAGCGATGCCGACGGCGCGCTGCAGGCGATCAAGGAGCATCGCCCCGACCTGATCCTGATGGACCTGCACCTGCCCGGCCTGGACGGCATGCGCCTGACCGCGCTGATCCGCCAGCAGCCTGGCCTGCAGTTGCTGCCGATCGTGTTCCTGAGCGGCGATCCGGACCCGGAGCGCCAGTTCGAGGTGCTCGACAGTGGCGCCGACGATTACCTGAGCAAGCCGATCCGCCCCCGCCACCTGATCGCGGCGGTGGCCAACCGCATCCGCCGCGCACGTGCGCAGGCAGCAACCCTGCCTGGTGCTACCGGCGCACCGGCCACCAGCAATCCGGAAACCGGCCTGCCGACACGTCACCACGTGCTGCAGCAACTCAACGCCACCCTCACCCACCGCGACCGGGGCGGCGTGTTCTTCATTGAAGTGGCCAGCGCGCTGGGCCTGCGCGAACGCTATGGCTACGCCGCCTTCGAGCGCCTGATGGTGCAGGCCGGGCAGCGCCTGGCCGAGGCCGGCCATCCGCACCTGCTGGCACGCCTGAACGACAACAGCTTCCTGCTGCTGGCCCGCAATACCGATGAAGACAGCCTGGAAAGCATCGCCGCGACCCTGCGTGAGCAGCTCTCGGCGCGCGCCTTCGTGATCCGCGATGATGAATCGGTGCATCTGCGCGGCGTGGTGGGTTACGCGCCGCTGTCGCCGGGCTTCGACGATGCCAACGCCGCACTGGAAGCGGTCGAGCGCACCACCCTGCAGGCACGCCTGCTCAGCGCCGGCGTGGCAGGCCACGTGCATCGCCAGGCCGTCACCGAACAGGAACACCTGGCACTGCTGGAAGGCCAGCTGGAGCTGGCCTATCAGCCGATCGTCGCTGTCGCCGGTGGCAACACCGCGCAGTACCAGCTGCTGCTGCGCCTGCGCCAGGCCGACGGCACGGTGCTGACGGCCGGCCAGGTGATTCCCGCCGCCGAAGCGGCAGGCCGCATCGCCGACCTCGACCAGCAGGTGATGGACCATGCGCTGGGCCTGCTGGACCTGTACCGGCACGCAACGCAACCGCTGAACCTGTTCGTTTCGCAGTCGCTGCGCACCCTGCAGCGCGATGCCTTTGGCGACTGGCTGCTGGAATCGCTGCAGCAGCGTGACCTGCCCGGCAGTGCGCTGGTGATCGACGTGCGCCTGCCCGACGCGCTGATCCATACCGTGCCGCTACAGCAGTTCTGCCAGCGCATGGCCGGCGCCGGCGTGCGCTTCTGCCTGAGCCAGTTCGAACCCGGGGGCGAAGCCGATGCGCTGCTGACCCAGCTGCCGTTGTCGTTCGTGCGCATGGCCGCGCGCTTCTCCAGCAGTCATTCCAATCCGGCCGCGCGCGAAGAGCTGCGCAAGGCGATCGAACAGGCGCATGCCGCCGGGCTGCAGATCATCGGCCAGCAGATCGAGGACCCGCAGGCCGCGGCAGCGATGTGGGTCGGCGGCGTCGATTACATCCAGGGCAACATGGTGCAGTCGGCCGGCAGTGACCTGAACTTCGACTTCCACAACGCGGTGCTCTGAGGTGCCGCTGTGGGGCGTGCTGCTGGTTGCCCTTGCTGCGGCCGTCGCACTGCTGCTGTTGGGCATGCGCCTGCGCGCGCGCAGCCGGGCACTGGCCCAGCTGCAGCGCGAGCACAGCGCGCTGGCCGCCGAGCGCGACCAGCTGCGCCATACCACCGAACGCCAGGGCCAGCTGGAACAGCAGCTGCTGCAGGCCAAGCAGGCCGCCGAAGCGGCCGTGCTGGCCAAGGGCGAGTTCCTGGCCACGATGAGCCACGAGATCCGCACGCCGCTCAACGGCATCCTGCCGATGCTGGAGCTGATCGCGCGCGGGCCGCTGGGTGAGGACCAGCGGCAGATGCTGGCCACCGCTTCGGCCAGTTCACAGCAGCTGCTGCGCATCGTCGACGACATCCTCGACTACTCCCGGCTGGAAGCGCAGGCGCTGGAACTGGAGATCACCAGCTTCAACCTGCGCGAACTGCTCGATGGCGTGGTGCAGCTGATGCAGCGCGCCGCCGATGCCAAGGGCCTGTCCCTGGCCCTGCAGCTTGACCCATCGGTGCGCCTGCCGGTGCGCGGCGACCCGGTACGCCTGCGCCAGGTGCTGAGCAACCTGCTGGCCAATGCCATCAAGTTCACCGCCCGCGGCCAGGTGCAGCTGCGCGTGCAGCGCCTGGGCGAAGGTGCGGCCCAGCACCAGCTGCGCTTCGAGATCATCGACACCGGCATCGGCATCGATGAGGCACTGCAGGCACGCCTGTTCCAGTCCTTCAGCCAGGCCGATGCCTCGACCACGCGCATCTACGGTGGCACCGGCCTGGGCCTGGCCATCTGCAAGCGCATCATCGACCTGATGCACGGGCAGATCGGCGTGCAGTCCACGCCCGGCCAGGGCGCAACGTTCTGGTTCGAGATCCCGCTGCTGAAAGTACCCGGCGACCTGCCTGCGATGACGCGCGCCCCCGCAGCGCTACTGTTGTTCAGCGCCGATGCAACGCTGCAGGCACGCATCGAGCGCATCGCCGCCCACCATGGGCTGCAGGTGCAGGTGCTGGCACAGCTGGATGCCGTGGTCGAGCGCCTGCGCGCTCCCGCGCGGCCCGGACAACCAGCACCGGCATGGCTGATTGTCGATTCCCGCACCCGCCGCAACGGCGAGGTCACGCTGCAGCAGGCGCTGGCCGAGCGCGGCGACGATGATGCACTGCAGGTACTGTGGCTGCAGGAAGACACGCCTGCACAACGCCCGCGCCAACGCCAGCTGCTCCCGCATTTCGATGGTGCAGCCCTGCATGCACTGCTGGCGGCGCCTGCCACGCCTGCCCGCCCTGCCGCCCTGCTGGCCAATGCCGAAGACGGCTTGCCCGCACCGACGCTGCCGCCACTGCACCTGCGCGTGCTGCTGGTGGAAGACAACACGGTCAACCGGATGGTGGCCGAGCATCTGCTGCGCGTGTTCCAGTGCGAGGTGCGCAACGCCGCCGACGGCAAGCAGGCACTGGCCGCCCTTCGCGAAGGCGGCGTGGACGTGGTGCTGATGGATTGCCAGATGCCGGTGCTGGACGGCTACGCCGCCACGCGCCGCTGGCGTGCGGAAGAAACGGAAACCGGGTGCTCGCGGTTGCCGATCATCGCGATGACGGCCAACGCCATGGCCGGTGACCGCGAACGCTGCCTGCAGGCCGGCATGGACGATTACCTGTCCAAGCCGATCGCGCGCGCCACCTTGCATGCGCTTTTGAAGCGCTGGGGGGACGGTAGAGCTGCATCACCTGCACGGCCTTCTGTAGAGCCGAGCCATGCTCGGCTGACGGCCAATAGCAGTCGCGCTCCATCAGCCGAGCATGGCCCGGCTCTACAAGAGACGAAAAGCCAAGCGGTGACGCAACCGGTGCTGGACCGTGATGTGCTGGACGAACTGCACGCGGTGATCGGCGATACCGCCCTCCAGATCGTCTCGGTGTTCCTGGAGGATGCGCCGGCGATGGTGCAGCAGCTGCAGCAGGCCGCGCAGAGCAGCGACGAGCCGCGACTGCAGGCAATCGCCCACAGCCTTAAATCATCGAGTGCGAACGTGGGGGCGTTGTCGCTGTCGGCAATCGCGCAGCGGATCGAGCACGAAGCCCGTAGTGGCAGCCTGCAGCGCCCCGCGGTGGCGGTGGCGCTGCTGGTTGCCGAATTCGCCCGGGCGCGCGTGGCGCTGACGGGCTACCTGGCACAGCATCGGTAGCGTCGAGCTTGCTCGACCATCGCCATGCTGATCACAGTCGAGCAAGCTCGACGCTACGTCACTCTTCCAGCTTGCTGAGCAGGTACTTCGGCTCGCCGATACGCTCGATCAGGTCGAGCTGGGTTTCCAGCCAGTCGATGTGCTCTTCTTCCGAGTCGAGGATCTTCACGAACAGCTGACGGCTGACGTAGTCGCCCACCGAATCGGAGTAGGCCACGGCCTCGCGCAGGGTCACTACGCCGTCGCGCTCCAGCGACAGGTCGCACTGCAGGATCTCGGTCGGGTTCTCGCCGATGCGCAGCTTGCCCAGCGCCTGGAAATTCGGCAGGCCTTCGAGGAACAGGATGCGGTCGGCAAGCATGTCGGCATGCTTCATCTCGTCGATCGATTCCTTGTACTCGTGTTCGGCCAGCTCCTTGATGCCCCAGTTCTTCAGCATCTTGGCGTGCAGGAAGTACTGGTTGATCGCGGTCAGCTCGTTGTAGAGGACCTTGTTGAGGAATTCGATGACCTTGGTGTCGCCCTTCATGGGGGTGCTCCTGCACGCTGAAAACGCAGGCACTTTAACGCCTTGCGCGCGGCCGTGAAGGAACGCGAATCGTGCGCATTGGCCTGTGCGGCCGCACGTGAAGGATGCGAAAGCGCGGCGTCAACGCGCCGCGAAAGAGACGATCAGGCGACCTGGGCCAGGCCCAATACCGGCAGCGGCAGATCGTGGGTCGCACGCGCCTTGGCCAGCAGGTCGCCGGCCATGTCCAGGCAGGAACCGCAGGTGGCACCACACCCTGTACGCATGGTCAGTTCGGCCACCGTGCTGACGCCATGGCTGGCGGCTTCGCGGATCTGGTGGTCGGTGACTCCGTTGCAGATGCAGACGTACACAGGCGTGAACCGGGCTGACAGGCCAAGAGTGGCCTGTTGGCTATTCCAATGGAAACGAGAATGGTTGTCAATCAGAGACCTGAACCATTCTCGATACGGTTCAGCCGGTCACGTGGCCGGACCATCGCCGGTGGCCTTCTTCGGCCAGTAGCCGCGGGTCCGTGGGCGCTTGCGTGGGCGGTCATGCCCGGCGGTATGGCCCGGCATCCAGGCCTCCGCAGCGCTCTTGGGCATGGCGGTCACGCCCTGCCCGGCCACCCCGCGCGCCAACGGCGCCAGATGTCGCAAGGCGCGCGCATAGACGCCACGCTTGAACATCACCACGTGCTCCACCGGGTACCAGAAGTCCACCCAGCGCCAGTGGTCAAACTCGGGTGAGTCGGTGTGGTCCAGCTTCACGTGGGACTCGTCGCCGGTCAGGCGCAGCAGGAACCAGACCTGCTTCTGGCCGATGCAGACCTGCCGCTCGTTGCGGCGGATGGCCCGCGCCGGCAGCTTGTAACGCAGCCAGCCGGGCGTTGCCCCGAGCACTTCCACGTGCTCAGGCAGCAGGCCGGTCTCTTCCTGCAGTTCACGATACATGGCCTCGACAGGCGTCTCGTCGGTATTCATGCCACCCTGCGGGAACTGCCAGCCGTCCCGGCGCACACGTCGTGCCCAGAACACCTGGCCGTCCTGCCGCATCAGCACAATACCGACGTTCGGTCGATAGCCGTCCGGATCGATCACGATGCGGACTCCTAAAAAATCTACTGGTCGGGACTATCCCATGCCGCCTGTCGGCCCACAAGCACGATACAAAAGTGTTGACAGGGGCGATACACATCCGCAGAATAGCGGGCTCACCAAGGCTATGTAGCTCAGCCGGTTAGAGCACAGCACTCATAATGCTGGGGTCGGTGGTTCGAGTCCACCCATAGCCACCACACTGAAAATCAAGTTGTTTTTCAGCGTGAAAAGTGAGAAAATAGTTGCACGTTTTGCCCCGTCGCCAAGCGGTAAGGCACCTGACTCTGACTCAGGCATTCGGTGGTTCGAATCCATCCGGGGCAGCCAAACAAAAAAGAAAAAAGCCTGATCGAAAGATCAGGCTTTTTTCTTTTTTGTTTGGTCACGCATCCCGCCTTATCCCCGCGCCTGTCGGCGCACCCCCTTGAACAACAAGGGGGCTCTTCTCCAGAGAGGCGCTGCGGGACCGGACCCTGCCCCGCAGGAAACGGCGCCACCCCTACCCCTTCCGAGATGCGAAACCCCGGGTAGCGCCGGCCGCTGGCCGGCAACCAGGAAATCCACGACCCCAGAACGACAAAAGCCCGGCCGAAGCCGGGCTTTTGCTTGTCCAACCAGCGGGCCCCCGAAGGAGCCCAACCAGGCGCGGTAGATCAGCGCTTGGAGAACTGGGTGGCGCGGCGAGCCTTGTGCAGACCGACCTTCTTACGCTCGACTTCACGGGCGTCACGGGTCATGAAGCCAGCCTTGCGCAGCTCGGACTTCAGGGTTTCGTCGTACTCGACCAGAGCACGGGCGATGCCCAGACGGATCGCACCGGCCTGGCCGGTGGTGCCGCCGCCAGCGGCGGTGACCAGGATGTCGAAGCTTTCGGTGTTCTGGGTCAGCTCGAGCGGCTGGCGCACGATCATGCGCGCGGTCTCACGACCGAAGAACTCGTCCAGCGGACGGCCATTGACGGTGATGTTGCCCGAACCCTTGCGCAGGAACACGCGAGCGGTGGAGGACTTGCGGCGGCCAGTGCCGTAGTTTTGAGTGATAGCCATGATTAGATATCCAGAACCTGCGGCTGCTGTGCGGCGTGCGGATGCTCAGTGCCGGCGTAGACCTTGAGCTTGCGGTACATCTGGCGACCCAGCGGGCCCTTCGGCAGCATGCCCTTCACGGCGATCTCGATCACGCGCTCCGGGTGGCGCTCCAGCGCCTGTGCCAGGGATTCGGTCTTCAGGTTGCCGATGTAACCGGTGAAACGGTGATACATCTTGTCCTGCAGCTTCTTGCCGGTGACGGCAATCTTTTCTGCATTGATGACGACCAGGTAGTCGCCGGTATCAACGTGCGGGGTGTAGACCGGCTTGTGCTTGCCACGCAGACGGCGGGCCAGCTCGGTGGCGAGACGGCCCAGGGTCTTGCCCTCGGCGTCGACGAGGTACCAGTCGCGCTGGACGGTCTCGTTCTTGGCAGTGAAAGTGCTCATGAAGAACTCTAGGTTAGGTCGGGCTCATTGCGGCGAAAGGCTCGCCGGAACTCTGCCACGCGTTGTGAAAAGGTGAAGCGTAAGAGGCGGGATTGTACGCAGGTCAGCCCCCCGTTGCAAGCCGGCCCTTGACCGGGTTGGCAGGGGGACGGGGTCGGGCGAGAATCGCGGGGTCTTCCGCCCCACCGTGTACCGCCATGACCGTGCTCCGCCAGATCACCCCGCTGGACCACCTGCTGACCGAGGCGCAGCGCGCCCTGGACACGGTGTTCGGCAACCCGCCGGCGGCCCGCCCCTATCCGGCTGCGGACACCGACGAGCCGGGCATGGACAGCACCGAACGCCGCCACGCGGCCGGCCTGATGCGGATCAACCACGTCGGCGAGGTCTGCGCACAGGGCCTTTACTTCGGCCAGGCGGCCGTGGCCCGCGACCCGGCCACGCGTGAACACCTGCTGGAAGCGGCCCAAGAAGAAACCGACCACCTGGCCTGGTGCGCCACCCGCCTGGGCGAACTGGACAGCCGTCCGAGCCTGTTCAACCCGCTCTGGTACGCCGGCAGCTACACCATCGGCACCCTGGCCGGGCTGCGCGGCGACGGCTGGAACCTGGGCTTCGTGGTCGAGACCGAGCGCCAGGTGGAAGCCCATCTGGACGAGCACCTGGTCGACCTGCCGGCCGGCGACCTGCGCAGCCGCGCGGTCATCGCCGTGATGAAGGAAGACGAGGCCCGCCATGCGGACCACGCCGAGCAGGCCGGCGCACGCCGCCTGCCGTTCCCGATCCCGGGCGCGATGGCGCTGGCTTCCAAGGTCATGAAGACCATCGCCTACCGCATTTGACCGGGGCGCCCCACCAACGGTGGGGGCCTCCCCAAGGGCACGGTGGGCCCGACGGTGGGGCCCGACCGTTGGTCGGGCCGCCTTAGTTGGGCGAGACCAGCTTCAGGCCGATCACACCGGTCACGATCAGGCCCACGCAGGCCAGGCGGGCCGGCGATGCGCTGTCGTTGAACAGGTAGATGCCCAGCACCGCCACGCCCATGGCGCCGATACCGGTCCAGATCGCGTAGGCGGTACCGACCGGGATGCTCTTCATCGCCTGGCTCATCAGGTACAGGCTGATCAGCGCGGACACGACCGTGGCAGCGGTGGGAAGGGGTTTGCTGAAGCCTTCGGAGTACTTCATTCCGAGGGCGAAACCGATCTCGAACAGGCCGGCCAGCAGCAGGTAGATCCAGGGCATGGGTGGGGGCTCCTTACCTTTTTTGAGAAAAACGAAACGGCCCGGTGTTTTCACACCGGGCCGTGGGTCGGTACATCACCGTGGAACTGTAACGCGTGCGGGGCACTGGTTCCACGGGGCGGGTCGTCCCGCCTGGGCGGCGATGCCTGCGGGCATCGCACATGGGGCTTACTCGGACAGGTTCCGGCCGTGGAACAGCTCTTCGATCTCGCGCTTGAGCAGCGCTTCGATCTTCATGCGCTCCTTGAACGACAGGTTCTTGGCCTTTTCCTCGAACAGGTACTGGTCCAGGTCGAAGTCCTTCAGGTGCATCTTCGTGTGGAAGATGTTTTCCTGGTAGACGTTGACGTCGAACATCTCGTAACGCGACTTGATGTTCTTGGCCAGGAAGTTCTGGATCGAGTTGATCTTGTGATCGATGTAGTGCTTCTTGCCCTTCACATCGCGGGTGAAGCCACGGACGCGGTAGTCCATGATCACGATGTCCGACTCGAGGCTTTCGATCAGGTAGTTCAACGCCTTCAACGGCGAAATGACGCCGCAGGTGGCCACGTCGATGTCGGCGCGGAAGGTGGCGATACCTTCCTGCGGGTGCGTTTCCGGATAGGTGTGCACGGTGATGTGCGACTTGTCCATGTGCGCGACCACGGCATCGGAGATCAGCTCCTTGCCGGCCTGCTTCTTGTCGATCACCGGTTCTTCGGAGATCAGGATGGTCACCGAGGCACCCTGCGGATCGTAGTCCTGGCGGGCCACGTTCAGGATGTTGGCGCCGATGATCTCGGCGACATCGGTCAAGATTTGAGTCAGCCTGTCGGCGTTGTACTCTTCATCGATGTATTCAATGTAACGCTGACGCTCCTCTTCGGTGCGCGCGTAACACACGTCATAGATGTTGAAGCTCAGCGCCTTGGTGAGGTTGTTGAAACCCTGCAGCCTCAGGCGAGGCAACGGCTTGACCACGGCGGTCGATTCCTGTGTAAGAAGGGAAAGGGGGAATTATGGGGCAAACTGTCCCCGGGGGGAACGTGAAGAGCGCTCACATCTGGCACACTGTTTGCCCTTAACAATTGCGCTGGTTAAGCTCCGCTATCGACCCCGTGAATCCGTTCATGCGCAGAGGGAGCGCTCCTATCGTGTCAACCGTGCGCCTAGCTAGCAGTCCACTGGCCCTGGATATCGCCACAATCGATCGTTTCCTGGCGCACAGCCACAGGCGGCGATACCCCACCCGTACCGACGTCTTCCGACCCGGTGACCCGGCGGGAACCCTGTATTACGTCATCAGCGGCTCGGTTTCGATCATGGCCGAGGAAGATGACGATCGCGAGCTGGTGCTGGGCTACTTCGGTGCCGGCGAGTTCGTCGGCGAGATGGGCCTGTTCGTTGAATCGGACCGCCGCGAGGTGATCCTGAGGACCCGTACCGCCTGCGAGCTGGCCGAAATCAGCTACGAGCGCCTGCACCAGCTGTTCCTCGGCCCGCTGTCGGCCGATGCCCCGCGCCTGCTCTACGCGCTGGGCCAGCAGATCTCCAAGCGCCTGCTCGACACCAGCCGCAAGGCCAGCCGCCTGGCATTCCTGGACGTTACCGACCGGATCGTGCGCACCCTGCACGACCTGGCGCAGGAGCCGGAGGCGATGAGCCATCCGCAGGGCAGCCAGCTGCGCGTCTCGCGCCAGGAGCTGGCACGCCTGGTCGGCTGCTCGCGTGAAATGGCCGGCCGTGTGCTGAAGAAGCTGCAGACCGACGGCCTGCTGCATGCCCGCGGCAAGACCGTGGTGCTGTACGGCACCCGTTGACCGTTGAGCACCCGGTGGGTGCGGACCTTGGTCCGCACTCTTTCACGCGCTAGGCTCGGTACATGGAACTGAGCAGCGCATTCTGGTGGTTCATCCTCATCGGCCTGGGCGCCCAGCTGGTGGACGGCGCGCTGGGCATGGCGTTCGGCCTGGTGTCGTCGTCAGTGATGCTGGCCATGGGCATTCCGCCCGCGCAGGCCAGTGCAGCCATCCACACCGCCGAGGTGTTCACTACTGGCGCCTCCGGCGTGTCGCATCTGGTCGCCGGCAATGTCGATAAGCGCCTGTTCCTGCGCCTGGCGCTGCCCGGCGCCGTAGGCGGCGCCGTGGGTGCCTACGGCCTGACCCAGCTGCCCGGCGAGGTGATCCGCCCGCTCATCTACCTGTACCTGCTGGTGCTGGCCATCATCATCTTGGCACGTGCCGCCGGCCGCCTGATGCCCAAGGGCGAGGTCAAGCGGGTGCCCGTGCTGGGCTTCGTGGCCGGCTTCCTGGATGCCAGCGGCGGGGGCGGCTGGGGGCCGGTGGCCACCTCCACCCTGCTGGCCCGCGGCGGCCAGGCACGCACCACCATCGGCACGGTGAACGCGGCCGAGTTTGTGGTCACCCTGACAGTTTCAGCAACGTTCCTGCTGTCGATGGGGCTGCATCACCTGCAGATCGTGGCCGGCCTGCTGATCGGCGGCATGATGGCCGCGCCGGTGGCCGCACTGCTGGTGAAGCGCCTGAAGGAGCGCTGGGTGCTGGTGGCCGTGGGCGTGCTGGTGCTGGGCATCAGCCTGTTCCAGATCGGGCATGCGCTGACCGGGTATCTGGCGCGCTGAGCGCACGCCGGGCATGGCCCGGCGCTAGCTGCACGGGATTCGGTAGTGGGGGGGGGGGGGGCGGGCGCGCCCCCCCCCGACTCTCCCCACAAACCTAGGGAA